>CALFNB010000177.1 GCA_937902425.1 uncultured Acetobacteraceae bacterium
ATCAGCGAGAGTTCGAACTCGCGCGGGAGCATACCGAGCTGGAACGCGCCCGCGCGGAGCTTTTGATCGAGCAGGGCAAACTCGCCAACGTGAACCGCGAACTCGTGCTCAGCACCGAGCGGGCCGAGGCCGCCAATCTGGCGAAGTCGCAGTTCCTGGCGCAAATGAGCCACGAGCTGCGGACTCCGTTGCATGCCGTGATCGGGTTCTCCGAACTGATTTCGCACAACGTGGCGCCGATGCCCTCGGCCGGACTGATCGCCGGTTATGCCGACGACATCATGAAATCGGGCCGCCATTTGCTGGAGCTGATCAATTCGATCCTCGATTTGTCGAAGGTGGAGTCGGGCTCGGCCACGTTGGCGGAGGACGACGTTCCGCTCGAGGAAGTCATCAAGGACAGCCTGATGACGGTCCGTGAGCAGGCGTCCGATGCCGGAGTGGCGGTGGATACCAGCCTGCCCGATAATCTGCCGACGGTCCGTGGCGACACCACGAAGCTCCGACAAATTTTTATCAATCTGCTGTCCAACGCGGTAAAGTTCACGCAACGGGGCGGCTCGGTGACAGTGTCGGCGCGGCGGGAGCCGGATGGCGGGTTCGCCGTCATCGTCGCCGACACCGGCATCGGCATGAACGCCACGGAACTGGGCATCGCGATGGAGCCATTTGGCCAGGTTGAGAATTCGCTGGCCCGGTCATACGAGGGCACTGGTCTTGGATTGCCGCTCGCCCGCCGGATGACTGAGTTGCATGGCGGCCGTTTGACGTTGCGCAGCGTCAAGGGCGTCGGCACCACCGTTGAAGTCTATCTGCCCGCGAGCCGGATTCTGTGGTCCAACGGAACGCGGAACACCCTGGCCGCGCGGGTCGCATCGGGGTAACCCGAGGCGGCGTTCGAAAGGCGGCGCGGCGTCATAATTGAGTCACACGTGGGCGCCGGAACCTGCCGTAGTAACGCTGAAGAAACGCAACCAGGCGACGGGAACATCATGCATCCGCGAAAAATCCTGCTTTCGGCCGCCGCCAGCGCCCTGGTCGCGTTCATTGGCGCAAGTGCCGATCTCGCAGCGGCCGCCGAGGGGGCCGTCGCGCCCACCGCCATACCCGGAACCGCTCCCCACGAGGCCGCGTCCACGACCACGCCGATCAAGCACCTGGTTGTCATTTTTAACGAGAACGTCTCGTTCGACCATTACTTCGCGACATATCCCAACGCGACCAATCCGCCGGGCGAGCCGGCGTTCATCGCCGCGACCAATACGCCGCGGGCGAACAATCTGGCGAACGCGAAGCTGCTGACCAAAAATCCGAACTTCACGAATAAGGCCAACGGCACCGACGCCGCCGAGCCGTTCCGGCTGGATCGCACGCAGGCCAGCACCGCCGACCAAAACCACCTCTACACCGCCGAACAGCAAGCCTACGATGGAGGCAAAGCCGATCTGTTCCCCAAATACACCGGCAGGGCCACGGCGGGCGGGGTCGGCGCGTTCGGCACCAAGGGACAGGTGATGGGTTATTTCGACGGCAATACGGTCACCGCGCTGTGGCACTACGCTCAGCATTTCGCGATGAACGACAACGCCTATGACGAGACCTACGGCCCATCGACGCCTGGCGCACTCAATCTGGTCGCCGGCCAGACCAACGGCCCGCGGATCGTGGCCGCCAGCAAGAACCCGTCAACGCTCGCCGCCGTCTCCTGGTACATCGGCGATGGCGCGGGCGGTCTGACGATGATCAACGACGTCGACCCTGGCTACGATGTCTGCTCGGTCCCCAAGGACCAGGTGATGATGACAGGCAAGAACATCGGCGACCTGCTCAACACCGGCGGCGTCACCTGGGGTGGTTTCATGGCCGGCTTCAACCTGGAGACCAAGAACGCGAGCGGCACCTCGGGGTGCAAGCGCGCCACCCATTCGACCGTGGTGGGACGCGATGTCGTCGACTACGTCGCCCACCACAACTGGTTCCAGTATTACGCGTCGACCGCCAATCCCAGCCACGCCCGCCCGAGTTCAACGCAGGCGATTGGCTACACGTTTCAGCCCGACGGCAAGACCGCCGACCCGGCGAACCACGAATACGACCTGGAGGATTTCCGCGACGCGGTGAAGGCCGGCAATTATCCCGCGGTGTCGTTCATCAAACTGCCCGCCTACCAGGACGGCCATGCCGGCTACTCCGACCCGCTGGACGAGCAGGCCGGCACCGTCGCGCTGATCAACTTCCTGCAGCAGCAGCCAGGCTGGAAGAGTACGGCCGTGATCATCACCTGGGACGACTCCGACGGCTGGTACGATCATGCCTTTGTGCCACCCACCAGCGCGTCCTTCGATCTTGAGGCGGACCAACTCGACGGCCCAGGAAAGTGCGGCAAAGGAAGGCCGCTTCCCGGCGTGACCGGCAGGCCGGTGAATGGTCGTTGCGGTCCCGGTACGCGCCTGCCGTTCCTGGTCATCTCGCCCTGGGCCAAGGCCAATTACGTGAGCCACGACCGCATATCGCTGACGTCGGTGGTGCGCTTCATCGAGGACAACTGGCTGCATGGGGTGCGGATTGGTGGTGGCTCGTTCGACGCGACGGCGGGGTCGCTGACAGACATGTTCAATTTCAAATCCGGTGGCGGTAACCCGCCGCTCTGGTTGGATCCGGTCACCGGCGACAAGCTGGCCGCGCCGCCCGCTACGCCCTGACCAACACCATGCACCGCGGCTGGTTTGTTGCCGGCGTCGGTCTGCTGCTGGCCGCCGCCGCCTCGGCGTCCGATCCGCCACGGGAAAGTGCTTTGCTCGCCGATCCGGCGGTCAGCATCGCCGTCGCGCAAGGTGAGAACCCGTATCCGGTGCACCTCGTGCGCCCACCCGAGGCACCGTTGTCGGCGATGGCGCGACTGGGCCGTGCGGCGTTCTTCGACACCAGCCTGTCTTCCTCGGGGCGACTCTCCTGCGCCGCCTGCCACAGCCCGGAGCACGCGTATGGGCCACCCGGCGGCGCGCCCGCGGCGAACGGCGGCCCGGCGGTGTCTCGCCAGGGCGTGCGCGCGGTACCCTCGCTGATGTATCTGGAGCGGCAACCCGGTTTCAGCATCGGGCCGGACGACGACGAGAACGAGAATGTCAGCCTGACGCAACTGGCGGTCCTTGGGCAGCAGGTGCCGCGGGCGAAGAAGACCGCGACGAACACGGCGGAGACGGCGGCCAATGTGGTGCCTCAGGGCGGACTGTTCTGGGACGGCCGCGCCGACACGCTGCAGGATCAGGCCCTGGGTCCGCTGCTGAGCCCGCTGGAGATGGACGGCGGCAGTGTGGCGACGGTGGCGGCGAAGCTGCGGCGGGCGCCCTATGCGGCGAGGATGGTGCGACTGTTCGGTGCGTCAGTGTTCGCCACGCCGCGGCTGGCGGTGGCCGAGGCACTGTTCGCGGTGGCGCGCTATCAGATCGAGGATTCGAGCTTTCACCCCTACACCAGCAAGTTCGACTACTGGCTGGAGGGCAAGGCCCGGCTGAGCCCGGAGGAGCTGCGCGGCTACCGGCTGTTCAACAATCCAGAAAAGGCGAATTGCGGCGGCTGTCATTTGGATCAGCCTCGCCCCGACGGCCTGCCGCCGCTGTTCACCGACGGCCAGTTCGAGGCCCTGGGCGCGCCGCGCAATCCGGCTTTGGTGGTGAACCGGGACCCGGCGTATTTCGATCTCGGGATCTGCGGCCCGTATCGCACCGACATGCGGAACGAGACGCAGTTTTGCGGGATGTTCCGGACGCCGACGCTGCGCAATGTGGCGGCGCGGCATGTGTTCTTCCACAACGGCGTGTTCCACTCGTTGCGGGAGGTGCAGGACTTCTACAATTACCGGGATACCGAGCCGGGGCGGGTTTACCCGCATGCCGCCGATGGGACGGTGGCACGGTTCGACGATATTCCGCCGGCGTACCGCCGCAACGTCGATGTGGAGGATCCGCCGTTCGATCGCCATCTGGGCGATCAGCCGGCGATGACCCCGGAGGAGGAGTTGGACATCATCGCATTCCTGCGAACGCTGACCGATGGGTTTCAGCCGGCGCAGTGATGATGACGGGACCGTCTACCTGGGAGTGCACCTCGCGGGCATCAGTTCGGAAATGTGGGACGGGTTCTGCCTCCGCCGGCGGTCAATTCAGCCGCGTCGGCGCGCCATGGGGTTCGCACACGGTCGCCTGGTCAGGCGCAGAGCCGGTCAATTGCTTTACGGCATGGTACTCGTCTACTCGTCCATGCGCTTCCTGCCTTGCCGACTTACGCGCCCGATGCGGAAACCCGGCTCCGACTTGAAAGTATCCGCTGACGATAGCATATTGTGTCCCGAAATTGGGTCAAATGGTGAGGCGCATGTCGGCGATCGCGGAACGTAGCTTCCTCGACCAGGTCATCGGCCGCGAAGGCCTGGTGGAGCCTGATCAACTCAGCCGGGTGCTGCGGGTCACCAAGATGGAGTTGGCCGCGGCCTCAGGATTGTCGCGGGATGCGGTGTCCAAGACACGACGGCGACAGGCTCCGGCGACCCAACTGCGGTTGCGAGAGGTGGCCGAAATCATCAACCGTATTCTGCCCTGGTGCGGGTCGGTGCCGCAGGCTTTTGCCTGGTACCGGTCTCAACCGATCCCGGCATTCGGCGACCAGACCGCTGAGGAGCTGGTTCGTACTGGGCGATCGGAACATTTGAGGAGCTACCTTGCGGGGATCGCCGTCGGCGGATACGCGTGAAGCTGACCGGCTTCGTCTATCGGGCGCACAATCCAAGATGGGCCTTCGCAGCGGACTCTGGTCTGGGGGCCGCCTCTTCCGGCGGTCGCTTCAACCCGGTAGGGATGCCGGCGCTCTACACCTCACTGAGGTTCGAGACCGCGTGGCTGGAGGCGCAGCAGGCGTTTCCGTTCAAGGCGCAGCCGATGACGCTGTGTGCTTATG
>CALFNB010000178.1 GCA_937902425.1 uncultured Acetobacteraceae bacterium
ATTCACGATCAGGTTGACCGAGGACTCCTGAGCTGGCGCCTGTGTACCCTCCACCGTGATTCCGCGGCCTGGCCGTATGCCGCGTGTCAACGACGGGGCGGGAGTCGCGAGACAGTTGCGGATTTGCTCCGCGGTCAACGCCCCGGCGCAGGAGTCCGCGGCCTGAGCCATGCCGGGAAGCAGTGCGGTCAACATCAAGGCCGTCAGTCGATAACGCATGACATACGTTCCCTTCACGGTGCGCGATCTCGCGTCGTCAACGCGAGGACCTTGGCGTCCACGACACGATCCGGCTGGTTCGGGTCAGGCTTATACAGCAACGTCTTGCGCAGCGCTGTCAGGTAGTCGCGCTCGGTCGCGGACGCGGGGATCCCGTCGGTGAACAACGGGCTGACGGTCGCGACGGCGATCACCATCTCCGCGCCGAACGGCGGTCCGACCTTGAACACCCTTGGGTCGCCGCCACCGCCGAGGTCAACGATGGTTCGCGGCGGCAACGCCTGAGGGACAATTCCAGGCGGCTTGTAGAGCAACACCGCGTCGCCGCTCGCCGGAAGATAGGTGACATAGAGATAACTCGGGAAATCGGGCGATCTGAGCCGCAGGATCAGTCTGCTCCCCGCCTGGTATTCGCTTCCCTCATGATCGATCGCGGCCATCGCCATGCCGTGACCGGCGGTCACGGCGTCACTCACCGTCATGAGAGCTTCACATTGCGGCCACGGCCGCGCCCTGACATCAGACGTGATTCGCAGGCCCGCCGGCACGTCGCGTAGCACGGAATTCAAGGTATCCAGATCGGCCTGCGTGGCGACCCAACCTCGCAGGGCGGCCGAGGCGGGATCCGATGACTGCAACGCCAACCGGCTGCATGCGAAGTCCTTGGTTCGCGCGGCGATCATTCGGGCAAGCTCGGTCAGATCCATCGTCCGCGATGGAATCGGCGCTGGCGCCGGAGAAGGGGAAGGCGTGACACCACCTCCATCGTTGACGACGAAGGCCACGAGCGTGTTCGCCGAGAAGGCCCGATAGGAAATCCAGCCGAAGCCGTCATCGGCCCATTTCGTGCCCCATGAATTGATGACCTTGAATGCCTGAAGCCGGTCGTCGAACCCGGTCACCACCATCGCGTGACCCTCGAAGCTGGACGGCCCATCCCGATCGTAAATCTCGCCGCGCCGCAGATGCGACAGCGCGCGCTGATCGATGTTCATGCCGATCTCAATCGGGTCGCCCGCCAGCAAGGAGCCCTTCACATCGTCGGGCCGAATTTCGCCAGCCCGGCCAAAAGACCGATAGCCGGAAATCGCGTTCGGCACTGCCCGCTGTTTGATGTCACCGGTCGGTTTACGCACGCAGCTTCGATCGTCGTAGGGAAAGTCGGCCAATGTCGCGATGCCTTCGGTCCGCAGCAGTTCCAGCGCCGCCCTGATATTGCTGCCGCCGGTACAGTCCGGTGTCCTGACGAGTTGGTTGTAGATGTAAGCGGGACTGAACAGCTTCGACGCGTTGCTGGTCCAGCTTCGCGTGCGCTGACGATAGTAGTAGCCGCGCAATGCGTAGCCGACGCTCCAGGCGACGCAGGAACCTTGCCTGCCCTGATCGCCCGGTGGCGGAAACATCGGTGACAGATCTTTGAAAGCCGGCAGAAAGGCACGAAACCGCGGCACGTGCGAAATCGTGCCCGGTTGTTCCGGAGGGTCGGGTTCATACCCCAACCCGTGCGGTTCCGATTGCGCGAACGTATTGGCCGGCGAAAAGACCGTGCCAAGGAACAGCAAGTTGACCACCACGAAGCAGAAGCGGACAAGGAAGGAGTTCATCGTTATCCCGCTACCAATGGTCGATTTTGGCACATGTCGTTGGCTCGCCATTCCTGGCACGTCCGCGCCGCGCGATCAACAATCCGTGTTTGATTTCCGCTTTCCGGTCGCCGGGGCACGCGGTATCGTCGTCACGAAGCCAAAGGGTTATGCGGCAGGTGCGTTCATGCGAATTCTGACAGACACCGCGCGCGCGTTCTGCGAACGAAGCCGGGTCGCCCGGCTGGCCACCGCCGATGCCAAAGGCGTTCCGCATCTGGTGCCGGTTTGCTACGCGATCATCGATGACTCACTTTACATTTCCATCGATGAAAAGCCGAAGCGAACCGACATCCCGTTGAAGCGGCTGCGTAACATCGCCGAGAATCCCGAGGTCGCGGTCACCGTCGATCGGTGGGATGAGGACTGGCGCCGCCTCGCCTGGGTCATGTTGCGCGGCCGTGCCGAAATTCTCGCGGGCGGGGAGGAGCATGACCGCGCGCAGGCGCGGCTGCGCGAACGCTATCCGCAATACCGGACCATGGAGCTTACGCCGTTGCCGGTGATCGCGATGCGCATCGCGCGCGCGTCCGCGTGGGGCGATCTGGACGGCTGAGCCGGAACGTTCGACAAACTTCCCGCGATGGAGGCACCCATGCGAGGACTAACGGGCAAACGCGCGATCGTGACTGGTGGCGGCAGCGGGATCGGCCACGCCAACGTGCCGCGACTGGTTGAGGAAGGCGGCGAGGCCGGCATTTTGGACATCGATCACGCCGGCGCGGCAGCCACCGCCGCGCTTTGCGGTAGTCGAGCCCATGCGTATCGCACCGATATCGCCGACCCCGCGTCGGTGGAACAATCCGCTGCGGCGTTCGAACGCGACGTTGGCCCCGCCGAGCTGCGCGCGAATGTCGCCGGGCGGGACCGCGTGGTGAACTTCCTCGATACCGACACGGCATTCTGAGACAAGATCATCGCCATCAACCTGTATGGTCCGTTGCACATGCATCACGTCGTCGTCCGCGGCATGGCGGCGCGAGGGTTCGACCGCGTGGTGAATGTCGCCTCCGACGCCGGTCGCGTGGGTTCCTCGGGGGAGGCCGTGTACAATGCATGCAAAGGCGCCATCAGCGCGTTCACCAAGACATTGGCCCGCGAACTCGCCCGCCGGAACGTCACTCTGAACGTCCTCTGTCCTGGGCCGACCGACACACCGTTGTTCGATGCGATCAAGGCGGAGTCCGCGAACGCCGCGAAAATCGGCGAGGCACTGGCGCGCGCGATACCTCCGCGGCGGATCGGCACGCCCGAGGATTACCCGGGGACGATCGCGTTTCTGCTGTCGGACGACGCGGCTTATGTCACGGGACAGACGATTTCGGTGTCCGGCGGTCTGATGACGGTGTGATGGTCAATGTGCGAAAAGAATGACATACGCCTGGGATTCCGAACCCCCGTGCCGGTTCGGGGAAATAGCAAACACGACTATCGCGGCCTCCAATTGGCAGGCCACGGTGTCGGTTGCACCAGCAAGAATTCATCTGGGAGGAACCGTGGTTCTTCGCGACGGGATTGGCCGCGACTCCTCATCACGATTCAACCGCACGCAGCTGTTCCAGTCCAGTTCCTCGGTTCCTCCCAAATAAAATTCTTTCCGTGCCCATATCCAGGTTTTCCGAATTCAGCGATAGCGTAGGTGGCCGCGCCTCGCGGGATGCACGTGCGTCGCATCCAGGCTATAACGCCATGGCTGTGACACGCGGCCTCAGCATACCAGGAGACACCGCACATGACGGAAATTGACGGCTACGAAGTCCTCGGCCTCGGCATATATTTCGAAGACCTGCCGGTCGGCCGTAAATTCCGCACCATCGGCCGCACCCTGACCGAGGCCGACCTGGTGAACTTCATCAGTGTCACCGGCATGACCGAAGTGCTGTTCTCCAACATCGAATTCCTGAAGCACGAAAGCGACATCAAGCAGCGCGTCGTTCCGGGTGCGATGGTTTACTCGTTCTGCGAGGGTTTGCTGACCCACGCTACCATGCAGCACACCGGCTTCGCGTTCCTCAACATGGAACTCAATGTGCACGCACCAACTTTCGTCAACGACACGATCCACGTCGAGTGCGAGGTCGTCGAAAGCCGCCGCAGCAACAGCCGTCCCAATCGCGGCCTCGTGCGCACCATGAACCGCGTCGTCAAACAGGACGGCACCCGGGTGCTGACCTACAATCCGTTACGGATGGTGAAGGCGCGGACCGAGGGTTAAAGGCGCTCCCGCCCACGCAAAAAATCGATGAACCGCGCGGCGAGCGTGCCCGTCGCCCGTGCCCACCCCTCAAAATCCACGTCGACATCGACCTGTTGGGTCAGCACCTCCCGATACACGCTGTTCGGCAACAGCCGATGCGCGGCCTGCGCGCCGGCCGGCGGATGCACCCGATCGTTGCCCGGAATGACGATGGCCGGCACCGTCATCTTACGCATTTCCTCCGGGCTCAGACCGGCCACCGGGTAATCGCACCCCTCGCGGAACCCGCCGAGCCAGCGTCGCATCGCCGCGGCGAACACCTCGGCGCCCATCCGGCGCAGCGTCTCGCCATTCACCGGATTGGCCGCGATCATGGCGGCGAAATGTTCCGTCGCCATGACGGCCTCAATCCCGCCTGCGGCCACCGCGTCGAGAAATTGCTCGTAATAATTGAACGCCAGCCGTTTCGCCGCGTATTCCCCGCCGGTGACGCGCCACAGCAGCAAAGCCTTCACCGCGTCGGGATGGTGATGCGCCAACAGCAGCGACATCCGCGCCCCGGACGACGATCCCGCGATATACGCCGCTCCCGTCCCGAGTTCGCGCAGCAGCGCCAGCAGGTCCTCGGCCTGTTCGAAGCTTTCGTTGTCGCCCGGGAAAGCGATCCCCGAGGCGCCCATGTTGCGCCGGTCATGGATCAGCACGCGATAGCCGGCCTCGGCGATCAGACTGGCGAGCGGGCGTTCGCCCACCAGTCCCCGGCGCCCGCCCGGCGTGACGGTGACCCAGGGGCCGCGGTCGCCAATCACCTCGTAAACGATATCGACACCGCGGATGTGTTTCACTGGCATGGCCGGGTCCCTCCAATTTCGTCCCGGTGACCTTAACGGGTTTCGCATCGGGAGCGAGAGGCCAGGACCCGACGGTCAGGGCCGAATCCCCACCGTGACGGCCGCCGTCCCGCCCACGTGGAATCTGACCGTCCCAGGCGCGGGCGCCGCGCAGCACGACGTTTCGCGGGCCGGCGGGGAAGCCGCGCATCCCGCCAGCACGCAACCAAGCAACAGCAATCGGACCAACCGGATCATGGCGGACACAAGAACCCGAGCCGACCGCCCGCCGCAAGCCCGTAATCTGACTCCGAGCGCTCCAGACCGGGTCACGCCTCGATCGGGATCCAGATTTCAATGCCGCCCACGCCGGTGTTTGGATCGAAATCCTCGGCGTAACGCTCAAAGTTCGGCGCATTCGCCATTCGATGCCCCGACGCCGACAACCATGTGTCCATGATCGCGCGCCACGTCGCGGCGATGCGGGAGACATGACCGCGATGCCGGAACACCAGATATTCGCGCGCGGGAATGCGGACGCCGCTCAACTCCGGAGGCAGATCGGCCAGGCTGGATACGGCCACACCGCACACGTAATCGAAACGACCCGACTCGTCGAAGGCGCGGCAAACGCCATAAGCCATGCCGCCAATCCGCCCCTGGATGGTGCCGATATACGGCCCGAAGCGCTGCCACTGAGTGGGAATTCCGACGATCGTTTCTTCAGTATAGTGCACCACCATGCCCGCGATCAGCAACGGCCCACACGTTGCGCGCCGCGGTTCTTCAAGGTCGGCGATTGAGGTCTCAGTCATTTTCATCGGCTCCACCAGTTCCAGATTGTCCAGATCGCCGCGTTGGCGAACCGCGTCCGGAGTGACGCCGAACTGGTCGCGAAACGCGCGCGTGAACGCCTCATGCGAGCCGTAGCCCGACTCGAGAGCGACACTCAGAATATCGGGCGCACCGAGCGACAAGGCGCGCGCCGCCTCGGTCAGGCGCCGTCCGCGCACGTACCGCATGACCGACCGTCCGGTCCCGAGACCGAACACGCGCGACATGTGGAAGCGCGACACGTCGCAGGCGGCCGCGATGTCCTCCAGCGAGATCTCTTCCGCGAAGTGGCTTTCGATATACCAGAGCGCCTCGCCAACCAGGTTCATACGGTCTCCCACACCGGAGAGAACGCAAACTACCAGGTTCCGGGCGGGGTCGCTTGATCGGTCTTGCCGGGTCACCCAGTGTCGGCGTAACCGAAACCCGCCGGGTCCGCCCAACCGAGGATCATCTGGACCGCCGGAACTACCGGGAGCGAAATTGAGCCACACGGACCCGCACGACCGCGCGCCGGCGGGGGTTATCACGCGCCCTCCCCTGGCCACCGCCTCCGCCAGGCTGAACAATGCCGCGCCGCTGCTGTTCGTGGTGCTGTGGAGCAGTTCTTTCCTCGGCACCCGGCTTGGCCTGCGCCACATGTCGCCGCTGTGGTTCGTCGCGCTGCGTATGATCCTGGCGGCGGCGATTATTTGCGGCGCGACCGCCATTCTCCGGCACTCTCGTCTTCACGGTTTCGGCGCGCTGTCGCGCACCGCCTGGCTGCATTGCGCCGTCGTTGGCGTGACGACGCAGGCGATCCTGCTGATGACCGCCCATGTCGCCATGACCCGCATCGCGGCGGCGCCGATCGCCCTCATCCAGACCTTGAACCCGCTGCTGTGCGCCTTGCTGGCCTGGCCGCTTCTGGGCGAACGATTGCGGCCGGGCCAAGTCCTCGGGCTGTTCCTCGGGTTCGCCGGTGTGCTGCTGATCCTGGGCTTCGCGGCCCTGCACAGCCGGGCGGAGCTGCCCGACCTGCTCGGCGCCATCGCCGGCGTGTGCACCTTATCCGGCGGGACGCTGTATTATCGAAGGTTTTGCCGCGAGGTGCCGCCACTGCCGGGCGCCATCGCGCAGTTCGTGGCCAGCGCGATCGTCTGCACCGGCTCGGCCATGCTGCTGGAGGATTTCTGGACCGATTGGGACCCGGGCGCGTTCGCCGGCATCGCGTGGAACACCGTCGCGGTCTCCATGGGCGGTATGGCGCTGTATTTCCTGATGCTCACCCGCGGCACGGCAGCGCGCGCCACCGTCAACTTCTACCTCGTCCCCGGCTTAACCTCCATCCTCACCTGGGCCGTACTGGGGGAGCGGCTGACGCCAATCATGCTACTGGGCCTGGCGATTTCCTCGATCGGTTGCTGGCTGGTGGGGCGCCGGCCGGCGCTGGCCCGAAGACTGCCTTAATGCCGCCGGGATCGGGCGCTATTTCGACACTCGAATGAAACTGGTTCCCGAGGAGAAGGCACGATGCGTCATGGTCTCACTCTGGCGGCACTGCTGCTGCTGCCGTTGACCGGCTGCGTCGTGCCGCCACAGCCGCTCGGCTATGGCTATGGCTATGCGCAACCTGGCTATCCCGGCGGCTATGCGCAGCCGGGATACCCCGGCGCGTATCCACAAGCGGATTACGGCTATCCGGGCTTTGCCTACAACGACGGCTCGCCAACCCTTTTCGTCGAAGGTGCGGCCGTGCCGCTGATCTTCTTCGGCGGCGGGTGGGGCTATTACGACAGAGACCGTAACTGGCACCGGGCGCCCGACCGGGTCGAGCACGGCCTGAACCAGCGTTTCCCCGGCGGCGCCGGCTACCGCCCCTGGGGCGGCGGGCAAGGTGTCCGGCCAGAGGGA
>CALFNB010000179.1 GCA_937902425.1 uncultured Acetobacteraceae bacterium
GTTTTAACACCCGATGACTGAACGAGCAGACTCTGGATGAACAAAATTCCCAGAAACGCCAGGATGACATACCAGAAATTGATGTGGTGCTCGCGCTTGATCTCCATCACCCGCTCCCTCGCGATCCCACTGTCATCACGATATTACCAAACGGATCCAACCATGCGCGCGCACCGCGGGGAACCAGGCAGGTCGCGTCATATTCCTGCACGATGAACGGCCCATGCCGCCCGACGGAGCCCCCGACGGGGCCAAGGCCAGCGCGATCGATCACCGGCGTGTCGATCCAACCATCGCCGGAAAACCAGGCACGCCGCATCGGCGGCACCTCGGCCGCGAGCGGCGGGATCCGTTCCGGCAAACGCGGACAATCCGGCAAACCGCGGGCCATGCCGGACAGGCCGATCAGTTCCACCGGCTCCTCGGGCGGCGCACGGAAGCCATAAATCCGTTCATGCTGTTCACCAAACAAAGCCGCGATCATCGCCGGAGTCACTTCGCCATCTGGCAGCGGCACGACAATTTCGCTCGACTGCCCGAGGTATCGCGCCTGCGCCGCCCGGCTGAACAACCGCCGATCGCGCGAGAAACCATCACGCGTCAGTTGCTCGGCGCCGGCATCCGCCAGAGCGGCCAGAACGGACGCGATCCGTGCGGGATCGGCGGCATCCAGGCGAACGCGCAGGCTCTGGCTGGCGTGATGCTCGGTGTCCGCGACCAGCAGGCCAAATGCACTGAACACCCCCGGCAGCGGCGGCACGATAACCCGTTCGATCCCCAGTTCCTGGGCGATCCCCGCCGCGAACAACGGCCCATTCCCGCCGAACGCCAACAGCGCGAAGTTGCGCGGATCGCGGCCACGCTCCACCGATACCGCGCGGATCGCCCGCATCATCGTGGCGGATGCCAGCCGCAGCATCCCGAACGCCGCCTCTTCAACCGAGCAACCGAGCGGCCTGGCCAGATCGCGCGCGATCGCCGCGGCAGCCGCATCGCGATCCAGCCGCAGCGCACCCCCAACGAGTCCGCCCGGATCGAGATATCCCAGCACCAGATTGCAGTCCGTGATCGTCGGCGAAACGCCGCCGCGGCCGTAACAAACCGGTCCCGGGTCGGCGCCCGCGCTACGTGGCCCGACCTTGGGCGCGCCGCCCTCATCCAGGCGGCAGATCGATCCACCTCCGGCGCCAACTTCAGCGAGATCGATCGCCGGCAACTTCAACATATATCCCGCGCCAACCAGCAATCGCGATCCGGCCATGACGCCGCCCCCCACCTCGATCGCTTCGGTTCGGATCACCTCGCCGTGCTCGATGAGGCCGGCCTTCGCGGTGGTGCCACCCATGTCGAACGTGATGATGCCGGGCTCATTCAGACGCCGAGCCAGCGCCGCACCGCCGACCACGCCGGCGGCGGGACCGTTCTCGATGATGTGCGCCGGCGCGGCGGCGGCGAACGCGGCGGAGGCAAGGCCGCCATTCGATTGCATCAGTTGCAGTGGCGCATCGATCCCGAGACCGCGCAACCTCGCGTCCAACGCGGTGATGTAAGCGCGCACCACCGGTTGCACATAGGCGTTGATGACGGTGGTGCTGGTGCGTGGATATTCCTTGATCTCCGGCAGGATCTCACTGCTGACCGACACCGCCACATCCGGCAGCGCGGTGCGAACGGCATCCGCCACCTCCCGTTCATGCGTTGGATTGGCGTAGCTGTGCAGCAAGCAGATCGCGACACTTTCGACGCGTTCGTCGCGCAGCCGGCTGATGGCCGCGGCGACGCTGGCGCGATCCAGCGGCACCGACACGGAGCCATCTGGCCGCAGCTTTTCGGTGACCTCCAGACGCAGGCGCCGCTCCACCAAAGCCACCGGTTTCGTCCAGTGCTGGTCGTACAGCACCGGCATGCGCAGATCGCGGATTTCCAGAATGTCGCGAAAACCACGCGTGGTGATCAAAGCCGTGCGCGCGCCTTTCGCCTCCAGCACGGTGTTCGAGCCGACGGTCGTCGCATGCAACACCTCGGTCACGGACCCAGGTTCCCGGCTCAACAGGGACCGGATGCCTTCGATGATGCCTTCGCCGTAGTCGTGCGGGCTGGACGCGACTTTATGGGTCGTCACGCGGCCGTCTTCGGTGATCGCGACGAGGTCGGTGAAGGTGCCGCCGATATCGATGCCAATCCGCAAGCTCATGCCGCGGGCTCCCAGGCGACTGCCGGCAACGGTTTTCGGGTCGCATGCAACCCAGCCCGCAACGCCTCGCTGGCCGGGACGTCGATCTCCGGCGGGTCGCCGCGCGCGATCACGCCGTAGTCGCGGGCCGCTGCGTCAATCGTGACAAGACCGTCGCGCAGATCCTTCGCCACCATCGTAAGGTCGCGACTGAGCGCGTCCCCATGACCGCCGGCACCGGGCAGATCGTGGCGAAACACCTGACCGCGGCGCAGGGTCATGGTCAATTTGGCGTGCAGCTTTTCCTCTGTCGGCAACCCCGGATCGAGGATGTTTCGCCCGTATGCCCCTGGCCCGCCGCCGCCCAGGCCGTAGGGGCGATGAGTTTGACGATCGGCGCGTACCTGCAGGATTCCCTCGTCGGCCAGCATCCGCCAGGTTTTTCGTTGCGACATGCCACCGCGGAATTTTCCCGCGCCACCGGTGTCGGGCACGAATTCGTAGTCCAGCACTTCGAGAGGATTCTCCGCCTCGATCACCTCGACCGAAAAGCTCGCCATGTTGGCGAACATGCAGGTGTTGCCATCAAGCCCGTCAGCCCAGGGACGGGCGCCCCAGGCACCGGAGATGAAGTCGACATAAATGAACGGATTGAGTTCTTTATCATAACCGCCAATGGTCAGGCCGGTGTTGCCGCCATCCGACGCGGCCATCACGCGATCGGGATACAGTTGCGCCAAGGCACCGAACGCGCAATCGACGCCGCGAAATCCGGTCAACCCCCGAGCGGCGCACGCGGCGGGCAGTTTGCCGTTGGTGATCGTGCCGGGCGGGGCGATCACCTTGATCGGGCGGAACACACCGTCGTTGTTGGGCATGTTGATCGACAGCACCGACTTCACCGCCGTGAAACTCATCGCCGCGGTGTAGCTCCAGGTATTGTTAATGGCGCCTTTGACCTGCGGCGCACTGCCGGTCCAGTCGACCTCCATGGTGTCGCCGCGTTTGCGGACCGTGCAGACCAGCTTGATCGGCACGCCCATGTCGATCTGGTCGTCATCGATCCAGTCGGTGAACGTCGCCTCGCCATCCGGCAGTTCGGACAGGCAATGCCGGGTCAGGCGTTCGGAGTAGTCCATCATCGCAACCATCAGGCGCCGCACCTCATCGTCACCGTAACGCGCCACGAGGTCGGCCATGCCGCGCGCGGCGATCTCACACGCGGCGAGCTGCGACCGAATGTCGCCGAACACGCGTCCCGGGATGCGGACGTTGCGCTCGATCATGCGAAACAACGTGGTGTTGGCCTTGCCCGCGTCGTACAGTTTCAACGGCGGGATCCGCAGGCCCTCGGCGTAGATCTCGGTACTGTCGGAGGCGTTGGAGCCGGGCACTCGCCCTCCGACATCGGTGTGATGGCAGATCGTCGCGGCATAAGCGATCACCGCGCCGTCGGCGAACAACGGCCGGAATATGAAGATATCCGGTAAATGCATCCCACCGTCGTAGGGATCGTTGTTGATGAAGATGTCGCCCTCGGCGATGTCATCCCCGAAATGTTTCAGCACCGCCCCCAACGCCACCGGTATCGAACACAAATGTCCGGGCAACGATAATCCCTGCGCCACGAGGCGGCCTTCCGCGTCACATACCGCGGCGCTGAAGTCCATGATGTTCTTCAAAACGCCGGAATAGGCGGTGCGAAAGATCGTCAGCACCATCTCATCGCCGACGGCCGAGATGGCGTTGCGAAAGAGTTCCTCAGTGATCGGATCGGGCATGTCTTTGGGCTCGCTCGGGGGTAGCGGCAATCCGACCACCGATACCGGACCGAGGCAACCCGCGTCTCAACTCCGGATGCGGTGCTCCACCGGAACCGAACGGCAATCCATTTCGTAGTCCAGCCCTTGAACCGGCGGCCGGGCGAGGTGCCACGTCAGCCCATGCCGGGCCGCGCCGCGACGGGCGATCTCGTCCTGGAGGAACGGATGCAAATCATAGACCGTGTAGACCTGAACCGCCGTCGTGTCGGACCACGTCGCGCCGACCGCGGTCATGCGCTGCTCCATGCGTCCGAGCACGAAAACCGCTTTTTCGCGCATGCCGGCCGGACTGGTGTCGCCGAACCGAACCGTCCGTTCGCGATAGGACGCGTGGCCTTCCTCGGCCTCGCCGCTGCCCGCGATCACGAACGACCCGGATGCACCTGGGAGCTTCCGAGCGAAACAAAACGCATGGAACGATGGCTCGGCTGGTTTATCGACCTCGGGGCAGACATTGCTGCGGGCCACGGGGTTTTTGTCGCCGGTCATGATGCCCCAACGTTCGAGGGTGCCGCAGTAGTGCCGATTGAACGCGATGAAGCCGGCATCGGTGAACGGCGCGGGCGATCGCAGTTCGCAGGCGCAGAAGGCCAGCAGAGGCACGCCTTGCCCGGTCAGATATTTTTCGATGAATGTGAACCCATCGGCGAGCGGAACCGGCGTTTGAAACGTCACCCGCTCGATCTGGAACCCATCCAGCGCGCCGACGCCGGCCGAGTACTGAAACACGCCGGGAATGTAACGGTAGCCGCCCGCCGGGACATCGATCATCACCAGCCTCCGTCCACCCCGAGCGCCTGACCGGTCACGAAAGCAGCCCCTTCCGAGGCCAGGAAAGCGATCGCCGCCGCGACCTCATCTGGCGTGCCAAACCGGCCTACCGGAATGGCCTTGGAGCGTTCGGCGAAGCCTCGTTCCAGGTCGTCGCCATATTCTCGCCGGTTGGTGCTGATCGCCCGTGTGGTGCGAATGGGGCCCGGCAGCACCGCGTTCACCGTGATGCCATGCGGCGCCAGGTCGAGCGACAACGACCGCACGAATCCGACGATCGCGGCTTTGGACGCGGCATAAGTCGCACGTCGGGGGCCGGGCCGAAACGCCGCTTTGGAGGACACGCAAACGATCCGCCCCCACCCCGCCTTGCGCATCACCGGAACAGCGGCGCGCGACATCAGGAACGCGCCGCGGGCATTGACCGCCATCGTTTGGTCCCATGCCTCGACCGGCACGTTCTCGATTTCGTTGCGATCCGCGCCCTGCGGCGCACCGGCGTTGTTCACCAGGATATCCAGCCTGCCGTAACGTGCCATCACCGCATCGACCATATGGCGAGCGTCGGCCTCCTGGCTGACATCGCCGATCGCGGAGGATGCCTGCCCTCCGGCGGCTACGATCTGCTCGACGAGGCTATCGACCCCGCGCCACGATGGATCGACGTCGCCCTGAACGTTGTGCTCGTTGGCGAGCCCGGACGGCGCGACATCGGTCACCACGACCGTGATCCCGGCCGCCGCCAGCGTCCGCGCGGTCGAGGCTCCGATCCCGATCGGCTTGCCACATCCGGTGATCAACGCGACCCGGTTCGTATTTGGCATGATGTCCTCCTTGGCTGGTTAGCGCCGTGTGTATTTCACGATCCGGCGCACACGACCCCATTCGCCGGGCTGCACGACGTAGATATTCTTCCGCGAATCACCCCAGATGCCATGGATGGACCGATGGATTGGCGCTCCCCACCGCGCCAGCCGCTCCCCGTCCAGGGTCAGGATGCTGACCATGCCGCCGTTATGTTCCGGGATATAAACGATATCGTCGTCGTCGACATAAAAGAACGCGGGACCGATCAGCTCGGTCGGCCACACCGTGAGCAGTTTGCCGTCAAGATCGAAGACCTGGACGCGGTCGTTTTCACGATCCGCTACCAGCAGCCGGCCGCGGCTGTCATACCAGATCCCGTGCGGCAGATTGAACTGGCCCGGTTCATTGCCGGGCTCGCCCCAGGAGAACAGGTATTTTCCGTCGGCGGAGAATTTGTGAACCCGTGCGTTGCCGTAACCATCGGTCATGTACATCTCGCCACTGGGAATGACCGCGATGTCGGTAGGCAGATTGAACGGGCCACCGCCGTGCGTCACCTTCTTCCAGGCAACGGACGAAAAATCGTCCTCGGGCACGCCGGTATCGGATTTCTGGCCTTTAACGCCGATGGTCCGCAGCAGTTTCCCATCGTTGGTGAACAGCATGAACTGGCCGGTGTGTTCATCGGTCAGCCAGACGCGATCCTGCTCATCGAAGCGGATGGCATGCGGGAATTTGAACAATCCGGCGCCCCACGACGACTCGAAATTGCCGTCACGATCAAAGATCACCACGGGATGTTCGTTGGATCGGTTGAAGCAGAACACTCGGTCTCGGGAGTCGACCGCGACCGCCGCCGGCCGCATGTCGATACCCTCCGGAACGCAAGCCCAGTTTTCGTTGACGTCGTAGGTGTGGTTGCCGCTGCCGACGATGGGGTCCATCGCGTCCTCCCGTGGTGCTTACCCTGCCGGCATCATAGCAGGGCCCGCGCGGGAGGAAACGCCGGGCTCAGCGGGCCTTGAAGTTGGGCTTCCGCTTTTCCTTGTACGCGGCGATGCCTTCTTGCATATCCTCGGACTGCCGCACACGGGCGATGGTTTGGCTGATCCCGACCATGCGTTCAATCGGGCCCACCGGCATCACCTCGGCGACCAGCCGCTTGAGGGCGCCGATCACCAGCGGCGCGGACTCCAGCAATTCCGCCGCCATTTCCAGCGCGACGGTTTCATGTTCGCCGTTCGGAACGACACGGTTGACGAACCCGACGTCGTAGGCCCGCCGCGCCGGCACCTTCGACCCCAGCAGCATGATTTCCATCGCGAGTTTGTGCGGCATGCGCGTGACGAGCGAACTGATGCCGCCCGCCGTGGTGCCGAGTTTGGCCTCCGGATAGTAAAACGTGGTGCTCTCCGTGGAGACCATCAGGTCGCACATCATCACCATGACGATCGCGCCGCCAATGACCCACCCCGTGGTGGCGGCGATGATCGGCTTTTCGGTGTCGTAACCAACTGTCGGGATCGCGCGCCACAGTTCCGGCAGGTTCGACACGTCCGCGCCGGAGCTGAACGCTCGTTCGCCGACACTGCTCAGCACCGCGACGCGTTTGCTGTCGTCAGCGTCGAACGCCTTGAACGCTTTCTGCAATTCCACCGCGACGTCCTGGTTGATCGCGTTCAACCGTTCCGGCCGGTTGATGCGAATGACGGAAATCGCGCCTTTGTTCTCGACGGTGACGGCGGACATCATGGTTCCCCTGAATTGAGCGGTCCCTCGAACGCCGCCCAGGCGGTCGGCGCTTCGCGGAGCAGGATTTTCAAACACGTGACAGCGCGGCCGCCGTGGCCAAGCCGCCCGTCGAGGCAGGCGGCGGAAAGCAGCCGATGAATATGGAACGCCATGTATTCGGTTGTCGTATTGATGCCTTTCAGCACCGGATTTTCGTCCAGGTTGCTGTAATCGACCGTGTCCAGCACCCGCCGCAGTTCGGTCTTCGCCAGGCCGATGTCCACCAGCAACTGATGATGATCGAGTGACGGCGCGCGGAACTCGGCCTCCACGGCGAACGTCGCACCGTGCATGCGCTGCGCGGGTCCGAATTCCTCGCCCTGGAAACTGTGGGCGATCATGATGTGGTCGCAGACGGTCAGGCTGTACATCGTTTATGTCTCATACGTAATGACATGGCATAACCCGCCGGGCGCCAGGATGCGAGGCATCGCTTCCGGCAGGTCCTCGAACCGGGTCGGACCCTCAAGCAGCGCGTCATAGTCGGGATTGGCCAACAAGGCGAATGCGGTTGCCAGACGTTCCGCGTGGGTGCGCCGGCCGCGCATGCCTGGGGCAACGGCACCCACCTGCGAAGCGATCACCCGCAGGCGGCGCGAATGAAAAGCCTCGCCTAATGGCAGGGAGGGCGCGAGGTCACCGTACCAGGACGCCTCGATGATCCGGCCCTCGAACGCGGCCCGGTCCAGTGCCAACCGCAGGCCGGCTTCGGACGCCGAGGCGTGCACGATCAGTTCCTGATCGGCCGGCGCGGCGTCGGGCAAAGCGAACGCGCATCCCAGTCGCTCCGCGAGCGCCTCACGCGCCGGGTTGATATCCACGACCGTCACCGCGGTGGCCGGCACGCGGGCCAGCAACGATGCCGCCAGCAGTCCAACGACACCGGCGCCGATGACAAGGACCCGCTCACCGGCCAGGGGAACCGCGTCCCAACAAACATTGAGCGCCGTTTCCATATTTGCCGCGAGTGTCGCGCGGTGTGTGGGGACCGCGTCCGGCACGGGCACGCACATGCTGTCCGGCGCGACCAATCGATCCTGGTGCGGATGCAAAACGAAAACCCGCCGCCCGTCGCCGCGTTCTCCCACCAGGCTGTAACCGTATTTAACCGGAAACGGGAACGTTCCACCCATCAATGGGGCGCGCATCGCCTCGAATTGCCCAGGAGGAACGCGGCCGGCGAAAACGAGGGCCTCGGTACCGCGGGATACGCCAGACGCGAGCGCACGAACCCGCGAATTGCCAGGCCCCGGTTCGGGCAACGATTCCGGCCGAAGTTCGCCTTTTCCCGGTCCGACCGTCCAAAAGGCGCGCGCCGTCACGCCGTGCGCACCAAGGGAATGTCCAGCAACACGTCGGCGCCGATCCGGTGCGCGGTCCAGGCGAAACGCCGTCCGTCCTCCAGCCGCTCGACCGGTGGCAGCGGGAATGCCGGCACGCCGCCGCCCATGACCAATGGCGCCACGGTCACATGCAACCGATCCAAAGCCCCGGCGGCGAGAAAGCGCGACACCGTGACCCCACCTCCCTCAACGAAAATGCGCCGCAGGCCGCGCCCGCGCAGCAAGGCGAGGATCGCGATGACGTCCAGCCCAGAGGGGCCTCGCGGCACCGGCAACACAAGCGCGGTGCCAAGACGATCGGTGTGCGCCATCTCCGGCGCGCAGAGCAGTAACGTCTCCGGTCCATCGTTGAAGACACGATACCCGTCATCCAGCCGGCAGTCCGTGTCCAGCACGACCCGTACCGGACTGGGCCCGTCCACCAGACGCGTGGTAAGGCGAGGATTATCCGCGCGCACCGTTTTCGCCCCGACCACCACCGCGTCGCACATCGCGCGCAATTGATGAGTGTGACGCAAATCGTCGGGCCCGCTGATCCAGACCGACTCGCCGCCTCGTGTCGCGATATACCCATCCAGCGACTGCGCTATGCGCCCCACCACGAACGAGCACCCGGCCGGCAACTGGGCGAGCAATGGCGCGAACAATGGGTCGCGGGTGTCACCGAGCGCCGGCCGCACAGAGGCTTCGACGATATGATCCATGATGCGCACTTACCACGCCGCCTTGGGTGCCGGTAGTTCCTCCGGGCGCGGCCGCCTCTCCTATACGTCCTGGAGCGGCGGCTTATTCCCGGGAACAGCACGGTTTTACCGGACCTCGCCGGGCCGGTCAGGCGTCGCCCGCCTGAAACCAGTCAGGCGCGTGTCGACAAAGCCACGGCGGCGGTCAACCGCGGCCGGCGGCCCTTGGTTCCATAAGACGGATCCGCGACAGCCCCGGCGGCCGCGCGCACGATAATACCGATCACCCGCTGCTGCGCGGCGATCGCGCGCCGGAGCAGTTGCCGGTTCTCTCGCGTGAGAGTATCCAACCTCCGGGCGGCCGCGGTCAGAGCCGGATTGGGCGGTGGGACCGCGGTTTCACCGAACGCCGCCAGCTCGGCGATCGCGGCGGTCTTCTCCGGCAGCAATCTCGCGGCTCGAACAAGATCCATCGCCCTCAGGGCGGCGTTTTCCCGCTCCAGCACATCGGCGAGGCGCCCCGCCACCTGGTGCAACGACACTGGGAGCAACGCCACCGGGAGCAACGATCGGGCCATCACGATTTTCCTTCCTGCATCCGTAACATCGCATCGTGGATGGGTCCCGCGAGACCCAGCCCCCCGGAAGCGGCGATCTGCTTGCCGATTTCATCGACCAGCATCGGCTTCCAGGTTTTCTCGCCCTCGCCGCCACCAAACAAACTTTTCGTGGTGTCCACCGTCTCGAACATCGGCTTCAGGAACTCCCCCAGTGCCATCGCCTCGAAGTCCCGGGCGGTCTTCCACAGTTTCGCCGGATCCATGGGCAGCGAGGGCCGTGTCACTGGCCCCAGGGGCGCACCCAGGGGCGGTTGTGACGACAGCGGGACAATACTGTTCATTCCACCTGACATCATTTCACCTGCAGATCGGCTTGCAACGCGCCGGCGGCCTTGATCGACTGCAGGATCGAAATCAGGTCGCGCGGCCCAACTCCCAGTGCATTGAGCGAAGCGACGAGGTCCCGCAGCGTCACCCCGCTTTCCAGGATACCAAGCTTCTTGTCGTGCCCGTCGTCGATCTGGATCTGCGTGCGCTGCACGGTGGTGGTGGTCCCATTGGACAACGGGCCGGGCTGACTGACCTGCGGCGTCTCGGTGACCCGGATCGTCAGATTGCCCTGAGCGATCGCGACGGTGCTGATCCGGACATTGTCGCCCATCACGATGGTGCCGCTCGCCTCGTCGATGATCACGATGGCCGGGTTATCCGGCTGGATGCGCAGGTTCTCGATCTTGCCCAGTACCTCGATCGGATCGCGGGCCATGATGTCCAGCACCACGGTGCGCGGGTCGATCGCCTTGCTGATTGGTCCAATGGCACGATTGATCTCGGTCGCGATCCGCAGAGCGGTCGTCAGGTCTGGATTGCGCAACCCGAGGCGGAGAGAATTGCCGCCCTTGTCGAGCCGGAACGCGACCTCCTTCTCCACGATCGCACCGTTGGCGATCTGGCCCGCCGTGGGGACGCCGCGCGTGACCGAGGCGGACGCGCCCTTCGCCGCGATCGCACCGGTCGAGATCGCACCTTGCGCCACGGCATAAACGTCGCCGTCCGCCGCGAGCAGCGGTGTCACCAGCAATGTCCCGCCCGTCAGGTTCGTGGCGTCGCCAAGCGCGGACACCGAGACATCGATGCGGCCGCCGCTGTGAGTAAACGCGGGCAATTCGGCGGTCACCATCACGGCGGCGAGGTTTTTGGTCTGGAGTTTCGCCACCTGATCGCGGGTATTCACGCCCAACCGCTCCAGCATGCCGATCAGCGATTCGCGGGTGAACACCGCGTTATCGAGCTTATCGCCGGTGCCGGCGAGCCCGACGACCAGCCCATAGCCAATGAGCTGATTGGCGCGGACCCCTTCTACGTCGGTGATGTCCTTGATTCGCACCTGCGCGTATGCGGACGGGCCCGCCACCAGCAAGCTCGCCACCAACTGTAGCGAGAGCAATGCCCGGACAATGAGGACGATCAGACGACTCCACGCCACGTGCTGGCCTTCCCGGTAAGAACTTCGCAACCATTGGCGGTCACATTGATCCGCCGATCCACGTGGTGAACAGGGCAAATCCCGTGCCAGGCGCGAAGCATGGGATACCGCGGGCATTCCGGGGTTGGCGCGAGGCAGGATTTGCCGCCCGGCAATGGTGACCTGGTTGGAGCAACAAATATGGTCGAAGGCGTAAGAGCGCGAGGCATCGAGGGACCAGCGCCCTTGGCCCGCGACAGCACCAGAGCGGCGGCGGGACAGTTCTCCGTCGAAGATGGCGCCGCGCCACTTAATCAGAACGCACGAGCTTCCTCGGTGTCGGGCATTGGACTCGACAGTATGCTGGCGCTCCAGGCGGTGGACGAGGCCGTCGAGCGCGACCGTTCGGCGCGCAAGCGCGGGTCCGCGATCATCGCCGCATTGACCAACCTGCAGCGGACCATGCTCGCGGCGGAAGACCCATCGATGGCGCTCCGTGTCATGAGTGAACTGACCGTCGACACACCACTCGCCAATGATCCTGGTCTGGCCGCGATCCTGCGCGCGGTCGTGCTACGATCGCGCGTCGAAATCGCGCGCCGGGAACGCCAGGCGGAGGTGCGCGAAACCGGCTGACGCGGCGTCGCGGCATTTTATTACGGGTCGATGACGGCTTGCCTGTCGATCACGCTCCCCGATCACTCTTCCCCCTTGGCGCCGCACCAGGCCATCGCTATAAGCCCGCCCGTCCGGGTCGCGCGCTTCGAGGGCCGGATGCCGCCGCTCACCTGTTTGCGGCGGAAACAGAATAAACAGGACCGGCGCCGATGTTGCTAACGCTACCCCCCGACTACCGGCCTTCCGAGGACGAGGAATTCATGAGTCCTCTTCAGGCCGAGTATTTCAGACAAAAATTATTGCGCTGGCGTGCCGAATTGCGCAAGGAAGCCGATGGAACGCTGGCCAGCCTGTCCCAGGGCGGCATTCTGGAACCGGACATCACCGATCGCGCCAGTGTTGAAACCGACCGGGCGCTGGAACTGCGCACCCGCGACCGCGCCCGCAAACTCATTTCCAAGATCGACCAGGCTCTGAGCCGAATCGAAAACGCCACTTATGGTTACTGTGAGGAAACTGGTGAGCCGATCAGTATACGCCGACTCGAAGCCCGGCCAATCGCGACCATGTCGATCGAGGCGCAGGAGCGGCATGAGCGCATGGAGCGCGTGCACCGCGACGATTGACGGCAACCTCGAGGCGGCGCAGGTCTTCGCCCATGCGGGCCGTTCCTTCCCCTGTTGTTTCGGTTGATCGCCTGACCTGGCGCGATGACGCGTCGACCTCGGGGCGGCCGGCCTCGGGGACACCAATCTCCGGGACGCGGATCATACCGGAAGAAACGCCGATCGCCCTGACCTACGGCCGCGCGACCCATGCGGTCATGATGGCGACCCCCGCCGATCTCGCGGATTTCGCCCTCGGCTTCAGTTTGTCGGAGGGGATTGTGCGGCGTCCGGCGGAGATCGAGGCGTTGGATGTTGTCGTGGTCGACGACGGGATCGAGTTGCGCATGGACCTGGTCCAGGAGCGGCGGGTTGGTCTGGCGCGAAGGCAACGCCGGATCACCGGACCGGGCGGCTGCGGACTTTGCGGCATGGACAGCCTGGCGGAAGCCATCCGGCCGGTGCCCGTGGTGGTATCGGACCTGGCATTCACGGCGGCGGAGATCCAGGCCGCGCAGGCCTCGATGCCGGAGGCGCAGCGCCTGAACGCGCTCACACGTGCGGTCCATGCGGCGGCCTTCTGGACCCCGCGACAAGGCCTCGTGGTGCTGCGGGAGGACGTGGGCCGCCATAACGCGCTCGATAAACTCGTGGGGGCGATGGCGTCGTCGGGACACCGCGCGGGCGACGGCATCGTGCTGCTCAGCAGCCGCGTTTCGGTGGAGATGGTGCAGAAGGCGGCGGTACTGGGCGCGCCCATCGTTGTCGCGGTCTCCGCGCCGACCGCCCTCGCCGTCCGCGTGGCCGAGGCGGCGGGCATGACATTGGTCGGTGTCGCGCGCAACGACGCGTTCGAGGTCTTCACTCACCCTGATCGTATCAAGCCGGGACCGGTTCGCCATGTCGCATGACAGACTCGCCTATATGGCCAACCAGATTGGCCGCTTCTTCGCGCATCAGAAGGAGGAGCAGGCGGTCGCATCGATCAACGACCACCTACGGAAGTTCTGGGATCCGCGCATGCGAAAGCAGATCGTGGACGAACTGGACACGGCGGCGCTGGATCCGTTGGTCCGGCGGGCGGTGGAACGGTTGAAGGACCCGGTGTGATTTCGGGCCATATGTCGAATGGCGAGCCGCGTCGCGCTCCGGCCGCCTGTTGTTGCATGGGTCAAACGTCAGGACGCGGCTGAAAGCATCCAAAGCGTCTTGCTCGGGCCTCGCCCAGAGGCATACACACAGTCTGAGCGAGACCGGCGTCACGCTTGAAGCTCAGCAACCAGGTCAGGCCGCGGACCCGGTCGTCATGACTTTTTGTCCCGCCGGCCCCAGGCGATTCGGGCGAACTCCGGGTGTGTGAATCTTGTAGAGAAGAGCCTTTGGGATGACGAAGAACTGGCGTCACCGAATTCAGTGCGTCTCGTCATCGTTCCCTTTGCTGTCGTGTGCCGGTTGATTGGTCGATGACCATTGACGCCTGGCCGGATCGAAACAGGACCAGGCACGTACGACTCCAACACGGAAAAGCAGGGAAAACAGTGATTTCACAGAAAGTGACGTAAGAGGGGCAAAACCACGGGCACGCAGGTGCAGCATATTTTGACGCTAAATGC
>CALFNB010000180.1 GCA_937902425.1 uncultured Acetobacteraceae bacterium
GGCATCCCAGTACTGACCGCGAACCGCGACGAATTCGACCTGATCCAGCAGCTCGCCCCAGCAGGCCAGTTCATCCATTGCTGAGGCGGGAGAAATTACAGACCAACAAGTCGCCCGGAAACGAGCGTTTGAACAGGTGGCCGAATGCTCCGAGCGAGCGCGTTGTCTCGGGCTGTCGTGGAGGTGAGCAGGCCTCGCGGCTATTCCTGGCCCCCCCATTGGCGCGAATTCGGCGTTTTCCGTCGTGCACCAATGGCGAAGCGGACACGATTCAGGGGAACAAAATCGGGCCATGGATCGGCGCGAGGGCTCATTTGCTTCGCACGCCCGACACGGCTCAATGGAGCAGGGGGAGGCCTCCGAAAGTAATGACTCTTTTTTACTCCAACACCACTTTAACGTAGTCCCATGTTTAAATCATTGATTCAAGACGGCCAGTCGATATCGCCAAGGCCATGTCAGATTCTTACCCTCCCCTCGAACGCGCGCCGAGGGCGGTCCACCGATCAGGCGACGCGCTTCGTCGGTCGCTCCCTGAGTTGCAGCGCCTGGCGCAGCAGGACGTTGATTTGTGATTGCCAGCCAGGCCCAGCTGCCCGCAGAGCCGTCAGTACATCGGGGTCAAGGCGCACGCTGATCTGCTCCTTCGTTGCAGCGGCCTTCGGACGCCCGCGCCCCCTCTGCACAAAGGTGCGACCCTCGAAAACTTCGGCGTCGGCGAGCATCTCCGCGGTTAGTTCCGGAGCGTCCTCTGGATCGGTCCACTCAGGAGAACCAGCGGGTTTCTTCGTCGGCATGTGCATACCTCATGGAAATGATGCGACGCGCCTCGCCGCGAGGCGTCCAGACCAGCACCACGCAGCGTCCATCAAGGTGCCCAGCGGTAATGAAGCGGTCCTCGCCATAGGCGCGGCGCTCGTCCTGGACGGTGACTGTGCGACCGGCGAACAGCACTCCCGCGTCGGCGAAATCCAGACTGATGTCCACCTGATTAATGTATCACGAGAATTCCCCCGGTCAATAATCGTGATACAAAAAACCCAGTCTCCTTGATCCCGCGCCAGTACGCGAGGCACCCTGTCTCTTTGACTCCGTTCTGGGGTTCGTCGGTTCGAAAGACGCGCTTGTGGACATTGTCGGCGTGGGCTGCGGTTTGGCGTCGCCGCGGACTCGCAACTGGCGCGGGTGGTGCGGAGCCCGAGCGTCGAGCAGGTGCTGGCGCGCGACCTCGCGCAGCGGCACACCCAGGGCCCCAGGCTGAGCCGGTGAGCCACGGCGATGGACGAAGATGATGACACCGGCGGGGCGGAACGGGCGTTCGAGGCGCTGCGGACCGAGGTGGCGGCCCTGCGTCAGGCCGTGGAAGGGCAGACCGCGCCGGACTACGCGCTTACTCTCGGGGCGATCGCCAAGGAGTTGCAGGAGATCAGTGTGCGACTGACGGCGATGGAGGGTCACCCGGCACTGGCGATGACGCCAGACGGATATTCCGGGCAGGTCAACACCGCCATGGAGCGTGCGCACCAGGCCGGCGGCAAAGCGCTATGGGGCGTCCAGACGCAGCTCGGCGACGCCGCCCGCCGGCTGGAGCGCTCGGCCGGGAACATACACACGCGGGAGGAGCAGCAACGCCGGGTCGGGATCGCACTCGCGGCCGGCATCCTGCTGGGGATCGCACTCTGGTATGTGCTGCCGTCGTTGTTGCCGTGGAGCGCGGGTGACTGGCTGGCCTCATCGCTGATCGGCGGCGGACGTTGGCAGGCCGGCGAGACGTTGATGGAGCGCGCCAGTCCCGAGTCATTCGGAAGAATGGTCCGGCTCTACAACGCCTGCGGTCAGCAGCAGGTCGAACTGTGCGAGGCCGCGATCGCCGCTCGAACCGCCACGGAGCCGGGTGAAAAGCCGAGTACCGCTCCGCCACGATCGCGGGCGGGGCGATGAAGAAGATCGCCATCGTGACTTCTCCCCGTGTCGAACATCCTCGGCGCCGATGGGTCAGGCCCAAAAAGTTAAATTCCACTCTCGAACGCGGCGCTGGCCGCGCTGATACGACGCGGCCCACAACAGCCATGGCCGATCGAATTCTCCCAATTGGTAACCATCAAATCTGCTATTCGAAGGTATCCCGATGCCTATCGGAAAAGCCGCCGCGCATGCTGAACGAATTATTTAGATGGACAAAAGGTAAACCATTAGATAATAATGAAATGTTGACGAAACCTGACCCGGAAGCGCGAGGTGAACGCTAGGGCAGTTAGTTTCCAGCAACCCGGCAAAAGTGTTCGGCTGGCCGGGGACGACGAAGGGCAAGACGCCGATCCCCAGCAACCATATCCTGAACTTATCCACCCTCATGCGGGGTGGTGATACAAAACGCGTGTCACCGTCTCGTGGTTTGAGGTGGAAAGAGGTGCATCTGTGTTGGCACATCGCTCTGGTTCGTGGCGTTCCGAGGTCGCGGATGTGTTCCTGTCTCCGTCAATGACCCAGATTGACAGGGCATTTATCCGATATGGGATAAGTGCCGCGGCCCCCGAAACTACCCGGCAATCACCCGATACGGCTAACAATAAACCCCACACCATTGTTCTGGTAGCGCACGGTACTCCCGATGCCGCATAGCGTGGCCGTCGACCGTCCGGGAGCTGACGCAAGGCCAGTCGATCCGGGGCTGAGTTGCCTGGCCATCCTGATGCGGTTCCACGGTCTGGCGGCTGACCCGGCCAGTTTGGCCCACGCCGCGGGTCTGGGCGAAAAACCCGCCGATACCGACGAACTTATCCGCCTCACGCGCCGCCAGGGTCTCAAGGCTCGCGTTGTGCGATCCCGCTCCTGGTCACGCTTATCCGCGACGCCGCTACCGGCGATAGCCGGCCGCGCCGACGGAAGCGGCTTCGTCGTCCTCGCCCAGGTTGGCGAGGACAAGGTGCTGATCCAGGATGGCCGCACGCTGCGGCCTGAGATCGTTTCGCGCGCGGCGTTCGAGGCGCTCTGGGATGGCTCCTTGGTTCTGGTTACGAAACGGGCCTCGCTCTCGGAACTCGGCCGGCGCTTTGGGCTCTCCTGGTTCATGGGAGCCCTGCACAAATACCGGCGTCTCCTCATCGAGGTGCTCATCGCCTCCTTCGTGCTGCAATTGTTCGGGCTGGTCACCCCGCTGTTCTTCCAGGTCATCGTTGACAAGGTATTGGTCCATCGCGGCCTATCGATCCTGGACGTCCTGATCGTCGCGCTGATCGCCGTGTCGATATTCGAGACCGTGCTTGGCACTTTGCGTACTTATGTTTTCTCGCACACCACCAACCGGATCGACGTGGAGCTGGGCGCGCGGCTGTTCCGTCATCTGTTGGCGTTACCACTGGGATATTTCGGGGCGCGTCGGGTCGGCGACAGTGTTGCCCGGGTGCGAGAGCTGGAGAATATCCGCCAGTTTCTGACCGGTTCGGCCCTGACCCTGGTGGTCGACCTGGTGTTCACCTTCGTCTTCCTGGGTGTGATGGCGTGGTATTCGCCCACGCTGACGATCGTTGTTCTGGTATCCCCGCCGCTGTATGCGATTCTCAGCATCGCGGTCACCCCGCTGTTCCGGGCACGGCTTGATGAGAAGTTCCGCCGGGGGGCGGAGAACCAGGCCTTCCTGGTCGAGGCGGTCACGGGCGTCGAGACCCTCAAGGCGATGGCGATCGAGCCGCAGATGCAACGGCGGTGGGAGGAGCAGTTGGCGGCTTACGTCGCTGCCTCGTTTCGGACGTCGAACCTGTCCAACTACGCCAGCCAATCGATCCAGCTGATCAGCAAGCTTGTCACCGGCGGCGTGCTGTTCTTCGGGGCGCACGCGGTGATGCGCGGCGATATGACCGTGGGCGAACTGGTCGCCTTCAACATGCTGGCCGGTCGTGTCGCGCAGCCTGTACTCCGGCTCGCTCAGCTCTGGCAGGACTTCCATCAGGCTCGGCTGTCCGTTGATCGGTTGGGGGACATCCTGAACACACCGGCTGAATTGCAGGCGAGCCCCGGACGCGCGGTGTTGCCGCCGATCAAGGGAAGGATTCGTTTCGACCGCGTCGGTTTCCGGTATCGGCTGGATGGGCCGGAGATTTTGCGCGGAATCGATCTCGAAGTGCCGGCCGGCCAGGTGGTGGGGATCGTGGGCCCCTCCGGTTCAGGGAAATCCACTCTGGCCAAGCTGGCACAGCGGCTCTACGTGCCCGAGATTGGGCGGGTCCTGGTGGACGGTATCGACCTCGCCATGGTTGATCCGACCTGGTTGCGCCGTCAGATCGGCGTGGTGCTGCAGGAGAACCTGCTGTTCAATCGCACGGTGTGCGAGAACATCGCGCTGGCGGATCCGGGCATGCCGCTGGAGCGCGTGATCGAGGCGGCCCAGCTTGCCGGCGCGCACGATTTCATTCTGGAGCTGCCGGAGGGTTATGACACGGTGGTCGGCGAACGTGGCGGCTCGCTGTCCGGTGGCCAGCGCCAGCGGATCGCGATCGCCCGCGCGCTGATCGGCAATCCACGGATCCTGATCTTCGACGAGGCGACCAGCGCGCTCGACTACGAGAGCGAGAGTGCCATTCAGGCGAACATGCGACGGATCTGCCGAGGCCGTACCGTGCTGGTCATCGCCCATCGTCTCAGCACGATCCGTGGCGCGGACCGGATCGTCACGATCGAGGCCGGCCGCGTGGTCGAGGACGGCACGCATGACGATCTGATCCGCCAGGGCGGGCGGTATGCCAGGTTGCATCGGCTGCAATCGGGGATGGCGGCATGAGCGGGTCCTTCCCTCGTGGCTCGTGTGTTGGCCTTTCCGGGCGGGCCGCGCATGGATCCATCCGTTCGGGGAAGCGATGAGCGGGCGTTCCTGCCGGCGGCGCTGGAGATCATTGAGACGCCGGCCTCGCCCGCCGGGCGGGCGACCGCGCTGACAATCTGCGCGGCGGTCGTTCTGGCAATAGCATGGGCCTGCATTGGACAGGTGGACATCATCGCGACCGCGCCCGGGCAGGTCGTGCCGGTCGGGCGCAGCAAGACGGGTTCTCTTGCTCAATGGTACGTAAAACGACATGGCCCGGCTGACGGTTTTCTC
>CALFNB010000181.1 GCA_937902425.1 uncultured Acetobacteraceae bacterium
GGGCTGGATCGTGTACGGCAAGCAGCGAAACAGAAGGGTGTGAAGTTCACCGCCCCGCCGCACCATGTCGATGCCGCCCCGCCGCGATCAGCTTATGGCTCGCCGCGGAAAGCGGCATCGCCGGGTGTGGATGGGATGACCTCGGCGGCATACGGCGAGGGTCTCGCGGCTAAATTGACAGCCATGCCCATGGCGACGTCATCATGGTGCGATACGCTGACGACATCGTCGTTGGCTTTGAGCATCAGGCCGATGCCGGGGGCTTTGAGCATCAGGCCGATGCCGGGCGGTTCTGGGAGGATATGCGGACGCGTCTGGCGGACTTCGCCAGTTGGTCAGCATCACGCGGTAAGCCGGTCGGCAGACCCACTCTGGGCCCAATGCACCGCGAGCGATCAACCGCCGCGCGATTGCACAAATCAGTGGCGTGCGCGTCGGCGTCGTCTCTGGCGTGCGCGGCGCCTGACCGCTGGGCTGGCCTGGCCCGAAAATTGCTCGTACCCAGGAAGCGGCATGCCGCGCCGCGCATTCGGCGCGCGTTGAACTGAAGGGTGCGGGATGGGCGGAGTTCACACCAAAGTCGTTCCGGGAGAACATTGTCCGGACCGAGGCGCCCGCCTTTTCGGCGTGATGCTTTTCGGCGTGATGCGTTTTGGCGTGATGCCGCCGGCATGACCCGCGGACCGCTCGCCGCCGCCGAAGCCGCGCTCGCCGCCGACCGGGCCGCCGCCGATCGGGCAATCTGGATCACCCGCGTGTCCGATGCCGATCTCCTGGCTCAGGCGCGGGCGCTGGAGGCCGAGGGACCGCGAGGGCGCCCATTGTGGGGCCTCACGGTGGCGGTGAAGGACAATATCGACGTCGCCGGGTTGCCGACCACGGCGGCCTGTCCGGATTACGCCCAGGTTCCGGCGGAGTCAGCGCCGTCCGTGCGGCGGCTGCTCGAAGCCGGAGCGTTGCTCGTGGGTAAGACCAACATGGACCAGTTCGCCACCGGCCTGGTGGGGGTGCGCAGCCCGTATGGCACGCCGCGCAACGTGTTCAGCGCGGCGCATGTGCCAGGCGGCTCCTCATCCGGGTCGGGCGTGGCGGTGGCGGCGGGGATCGTCGATATCGCGCTTGGCACCGATACGGCGGGCTCCGGCCGGGTACCCGCGGCGTTCGGCGACATCGTCGGACTGAAACCGACCGTCGGCGCGATCTCCGCGATCGGCACGGTGCCGGCCTGCCGGTCGGTGGACACGATCTCGGTGTTCGCCCGCACGGTGGACGCGGCGCTCGCGGTGCAACGGATCATCCACGGCTACGATCCGGCCGATCCGTATTCCCGCCCGGCGCCGCCCGGGTACCTGCGCCGCGCCGCGCTGCCCGCCGCCACCCGGCTCGCCGTGGCGGAAATCGACGCGCTGTGCGAGCCCGAGGTGGTCCGCCTGTACCGCCGCGCCGCCGCCCTGTTCGCGACCGAAATCTTCGAAATCGCGCCGTTCCTGGAGATCGCCCGGCTGCTCTACGACGGCCCGTGGGTCGCCGAGCGCACCGCCGCCCTGCGCGACATCGTGACCGCCCGGCCCGAGATCATGCACCCCGTCACCCGCGCGATCGTCGAGGCGGGCCTGACGCGCCTGACCGTCGATGCGTTCGACGCGTTTCACGCTTTGGCGACGGTCCGCCGCCTCGCGTCCGAGGTGTTCGCGCGCTGCGACGCGATGCTGCTGCCCACCACGCCGTTTTGTCCAACGCTGGCGGAACTGGCGGCGGACCCGTTTGGCCCGAACGCGCGACTGGGAACCTTCACCAACTTCGTCAATCTGTGCGATCTCGCCGCCATCGCCGTGCCGGCCGGTTTTGGCGCCGATGGCCTGCCCGTCGGGGTGACGGTACTGGGCCCGGCGTGGTCGGAGGGACGGCTGGCGGCGATCGCCGATCACATCCATCGCAGCTGCACGCCGGGCTTGCCGCCGCCGGCGCCGACTGACGATCTGGGGCCCGGCGAGACCGCCTTGTTCTGCATCGGCGCGCACATGTCCGGCCTGCCGTTGAACGCGCAGATCACCGATCTGGGTGGGCGCTTCCTGCGCCCCGCCCGCACCGCCCCGGCCTATCGCCTGCATGTACTGGGCAGCCGCCCAGGCATGGCCCGCCGTGAGCCGGGCGCCGCCATCGAAGGCGAGGTGTGGGCGTTGCCGACCACCGCGATCGGGGCGTTGCTCGCGCTGGTCCCGGCGCCGCTCGGATTTGGCACGGTGGCGCTGGAGGACGGGCCTTGCCTCGGCTTTCTCGCCGAGGCACAGGCACTGGACGACGCGACCGACATAACCCCGTATGGTGGCTGGCGTGCATGGCTTGCCGCGAAAACGACGTCCTGATGCCTGGAGAGCGCCTGATGAACGATGCGGACCTCGACGCGTACATCGATGCATCGGCCGTTGTGCTCGGCCTGAGCATCGCACCGGAATGGCGCGCGGCGGTGCGCGCCAACCTGGCGATCACCTTCCGGCTGGGTGCCGTGGTGGCGGCGTTCGAATTACCTGACGAAGCCGAACCCGCACCCGTGTTCACGGCCTGACCGATGCCGGATATGGCCTGGCGGAGCGCCACCGAGATCGCCGCGTCCGTCACCGTGGGGACGGCCACCGCCCGAGCGGTTGTCGAAGCCGCGCTGAACCGCATCGCCGCGCGCGACGGTAAGTTGAACGCGTTCACCGAGGTCACCGCCGATCGGGCGCGGGCGCGGGCGGCCGCCATCGACGCCGAGCACGCCGCGGGAAATCCGCTCGGGCCATTGGCGGGCGTGCCGTTCGCGGTGAAGAACCTGTTCGATGTGGAAGGTCTGCCGACCCGTGCGGGCAGTGCGATCAATCGCGAGCGCGCGCCCGCCACGCATGACGCCGTCCTCATCACGCGGCTGGAACGGGCCGGCGCGGTGTTGGTGGGTGCGCTGAACATGGGCGAATACGCCTATGATTTTACTGGTGAGAACGGCCATGACGGAGCCTCGCGCAATCCGCACGACACGGCGCGGATGACGGGCGGGTCGTCCGGAGGTTCCGGCGCGGCTGTCGCCGGCGGCCTGGTGCCGCTGTCGCTGGGATCGGATACCAACGGGTCGATCCGGGTGCCGGCGTCGTTATGCGGCTTGTTCGGCCTGAAGCCGACGTTCGGCCGTCTGCCGCGGACGGGCAGCTTTCCGTTCGTTTCCAGCCTGGATCATCTCGGCGCACTGGCACGGACGGTCGGCGATCTGGCGACCGCCTACGACGCCATGCAGGGCCACGATGCCGAGGATCCGTTCTGCGCGCAGCGCCTGGAGGATCCCGTGTCGGACGTGTTGGACCTGGGGATCTCCGGGCTGCGGATCGCCCAGGCGGGCGGGTATTTTCGCACCGGTCTGATGCCGGAGGCGGTGCACGCCGTGCGCCATATCAGCGATGCCTTGAAAGTCTCGCGGGAGGTTGAACTGCCCGCCGTCGGCCGCGCGCGCGCCGCTGCCTATCTGATCACCGCGGCTGAGGGCGCCGCGCTTCACCTGCCAAGGTTGCGCGAACGGGCGGCGGACTTCGACCCCGAGGTGCGGGACCGGTTGATCGCGGGCGCCATGATTCCGGCGGCGATGATGATCCAGGCGCAGAAATTCCGGCGCTGGTATCAACAGGCCGTGCTGCGCCTGTTCGAGGAGGTGGACGCGATCATCGCGCCGGCCACGCCGTGCTCGGCGCCCTCATTGGGCCAGAAGACGTTCATGCTGAACGGGGAGGAGCTGGCGGTGCGGGCCAACCTCGGTTTGTTCACGCAGCCGATTTCGTTCATCGGGCTGCCGGTGGTCGCGGTGCCGGTGGCGACCCAGGTGGCGGGCCCGATGCCGATCGGCGTGCAAATCATCGCGCCGCCGTGGCGGGAGGACATCGCGCTCCGCATCGCGCGGCATCTGGAGGTCACCGGGGCCGCTTTCGCGCGACGGCCGGGGGCGGGTTGATCGCAGCGGATTTAAAACGAGTTTCGTTCGGCCCACCGCTGGCATGAGTTGAAATGCGAGGTGGCTCGGCCGGACCGCGTTCATGATGCCATTGACCGCGACGGACAATGGTTACGAGCGATTCGGCCACGCTCCGTGAGAATCCGCCTCCACTTGATCTGCGTTGAAAGACGGGTTGATCTGCGTTGAAAGGCGGGCGGTAATCCACGCCCGACGCTTGATGATTTCTTGGTCGTAAGGAGTTTGTTGGCGCCATCGGCATCGGATTGGCACGGAATCTCGTGCGAGTGGCGTGCTCCACTTTTAACACGGAGTTGGCCAGCGGCCGGCGCGTCCGCACCCTCCCTTTGGCGAGAAAATGGTCACGCGACCCGCTCCGAACACACGGGTTGGTTTTCGTGGTGGAAAGTGAAGACCTTTAACACAGATTGAGTGGAGGCGATTTAGCGGATTACATGGATGGTGGCGGTGACGCCGGTGGTCAAAAACCATGCGATGAGCGGCGGCATATGCGGGAATTCCTGGGACCGATGATCCGCCTGATGCCGATGAACAGACGGTTGCGACGCGCCTTGGCGTTATTAGATTCCGAAGTGAAACGAACAATACTGGCTCCGACCCGGCGATCTGTCGCCGCGACGTCCCGCTATCGATCGCCTGGCCGCGTGGGACGTTGACGCAGGCGAAAAAAATATCCCACGCGGCCGGTCAGCTCACCTGACGCGCCAGATACGCCGCTCGCATCGGTTTCAAAACGAAGAATGCCAGCGCCGCCGTCAACGCATCCATCGCGATGATGGTGATGAACACCAGGATCCAGCTACCGGTCGCATCATGCAACGCCGCCGCCACCGGGCCGCCCAATACCGATCCGATCCCCTGCGCCATATACAGAAATCCATACTTGGTGGTCGCATCCCGCGCCCCGAACGTGTCGGTCAGTGTCGAGGGGAACAGCGAAAAAATCTCGCCCCAGCCGAAGAACACCACACCGGACATCAGCGCGAACAGCAACGGATCGTGGCGCGTGCTCAACATCAGCAGCACCGCGGCCGCCTCGAGTGAGAACGCGATCAGCATTGTGTTTTCGCGGCCGATCCGATCGGAGACCCAGCCGAAGAAGGGACGGGTCAATCCGTTGGTGATACGATCCAACGTCAGCGCGAACGGTAACGCCGCCATCCCGAAAATCATCAGATCCGCGATGCCGAAACTCCTCATGAAGGGCGCGAATTGCGAGATCACCATCAGGCCACCCGTCGACATCATGGTCATCATGACGAACAGCAGCCAGAACACGGGGGTTTTCAGCATCTCCGCGGGGGCGACATCGGTCACGCGTGACACCTCCGCCACCGAACCGCCGGTGGCCGCCGTCTCCGGCGGCTGGCGGATGAAAAGACCCGCCAGTGCGCCGATGCCGCCGAGAATGACGCCGAACGTCACCAGGGTCGCCTGATAGCCCGAGGCCTTCGTCATCGTATCGATCGGGAAGGTGGTCAGGATCGCGCCAAAGCCGTAACCCGCCGCGACGACGCCGGTGGCGAAACCGCGCCGGTCGGGAAACCATTTCAGCATCAGACCGACGATGCCGATATAGACGATGCCGGTGCCAACGCCGCAGAACAGGCCATAGGTCAAATACAGGCCAGTCACACTCGCGATGCCGGCCGAGGCGATCCAGCCGAGTCCGCTCAATATACAGCCAATGGTGATCAAGAAGCGGGCACCGAAGCGCTCGATCAGCCAGCCCTGGAATGGCGAGAGCCATGTCTGCAACACGATCAGCAGCGAAAAGGTGATCTGGATCGCGGGCAGGGTGCCCCCAGTCGCCGTCTGGAACGGTTTGACGAACAACGTCCACACATATTGCGGGCTGGAGATCGCCATCATCGCGACCAGGCCAAGCCCCAACTGAGCCCAGCGGGAGGTCTGGGCTTTGGACAGAGGGACGGTATCGGCGGCGGACATCGGGATGCTCCGGGTGCGACAGGCGGCCACGAGTGGCGGCGCCGATGTCCGGGCATCTTGTGTGCCAGCGGTCCGCGCCCGGGGTTTGGGGGCAATTATCCGCCTCGCTCCAGGCGCCCGGCGACCTTGAGCAAGTTCGCGGGTCCGGTGCGACGCGACGACCGTTCCGGGCGCGCCGAGGGGAATAACCGGCCGGCGCCAGCCTTCATCTGTTCTGCCAGCCACGGACGAAAAGAACCCGACCCGAAAGAAGCTCCACCCGTTTGATCCGACCGCCGACAGAGTCCGGAACGTGATCGAACGGACGTTTTGCCTTCTCAAGGACTGGCGCCGGGTCGCGACACGCCACGACAATCGCCGCGGCACGCGCCTCCTGACGGATCGTGGGGAGGTAGCGGTTGAGGATTTACGGATCGGCGATCTCATCCAAACCGTGGTGGGAG
>CALFNB010000182.1 GCA_937902425.1 uncultured Acetobacteraceae bacterium
GGATGCGGGAAATCCGCACGTCCGGTTTGATGAGCGGGGAGGGGAAACGGGTTGCTTCGGCGATACCGCGCCTCTCCTCGACTCTACTGTTATTGTTTCCTTTGCAAATCCATTAACGGTTTGTCAGTCATTCCCGCCGATCCTGCCGTCACGTTGGTCGGATCAACAAAATGAAAACCGAGTTCGCCCATGGCGGAGATCTCACGCGGCGCATCATAGGTCTCGCGATGCACGTTCATCGCCACCTTGGCCCCGGCCTGCTGGAATCGGTTTATCAGCGGTGCCTCTGTCATGAATTGTTCCGGGCCGGTATCCCTTTTGCCCAACAGGTTCGCCTGCCAATCCAATACGATGATATCGAGATCGAATCCGGCTACCTGGCGGATATCGTCGTGAATGATGAGGGCATTCTGGAACTCAAAGCCGTCGAGCATCTCACGCCGCTGCATGACGCTCAGTTATTGACATATATGTGGGTCGGCTCGTGCCGGATCGGTCTGCTGATCAACTTCAATACGGTGTCACTGACCGACGGCATCCGCCGCCGCGTGCTTTAGCCCGTCGCATGGGTCGCGAGCGATCCAAGGCGAGACGTCGCGTTTCGTGGTGACCAGCGATCGACCTGATTCATGCGGAGTGGTCCTTGACATCCCAATGATAGGTGAGTGTATCACATATCATCCGTTCGTTCGCGAATAAACGCACCGCGGCGGTATGGGCTGACCGGTGCCGAAGGGCTTCCCAAGCGATCTGTCCAAGGTCTCGCGCCGTAAGCTGGAGGTGGCGACTCGGCTGGAAGACTTGCGGACGCCGCCGGCCAATCGACTGGAGGCGCTGTCGGGCGACCGGGCCGGACAGCACAGTATCTGCGACAACGGTCAATGGCGGCTCTGCTTCGTCTGGCGGGATGGCGACGCTTACGATGTCGAGATAGTGGACTACCACAGGGGATGACGATGCCCATTCGTACGGAGGAGGTTGCTGGGTTGGATTTCTCCGATGTCGCCGGCACCGGGCGCATCGGGCCGGTGACGCCGGGCGAGATATTGCGCGAGGAGTTCATGCGACCCCTCGGACTGTCCGGGCGTGCGCTGGCTCGCGAACTGGGCGTGCGTTCGAACCGTATCACCGAGATCGTGGCGGGCGGTCGCGCCATCTCGGCCGAGATGGCGATCATGCTTGGCGAGCGGTTCGGCACAACGGCCGAGTTCTGGATGAACTTGCAAATGGCGCACGATCTGGAGCAGGCGCGCCGGCACTTGGGCCGGGCGGCGTGAGTGAGGACGGCGGACCCTGATGGGCGAGGATCGCGACGTGCCGGGGTCCGGCTCAGGGAGGATGCCGCGACGCTGGATTGGAACTCAAATCCCTTCCGTTACGTCGGCATGGTGCCAGGGCAGATGGTAGACGATGAGGAGTTCCAGATGACGTTGCGCGTGGTGCAAGAGGAGTCGAACGGGTTGAGCGCCGACACGGTGGAGTTGCAGTCGCGGCTTGGGCAGAATGCAGCGGAGTTGTCGGACGCATGATGCACTGGCCAATCGTTCGATTGTCCGACGTGTGTCGTGAGATCACCGTCGGTCATGTCGGGAAAATGTCCGACCAATATATTACGTCCGGAGTTCCGTTTCTTCGATCACAGGACATCCATCCCGGTCGGATTGATATGGCGTCAGCGGCAGCAGACCCGGGGTGCCGTGCGGTCATCGATTGAAGTCGTCCTGAATACGTTACCGGAGGAACCGTATCCGGAAAAAAGCCTCCTCGCTGTTTGGAGTGGGTGGTAACGAACGCTCAGTTCTCCGCGTTCTGATCAGTTTTGCTTCTCGACTGCCGACAATACCCGGGCAACGACTGCCACCTGACCAGTTTCTTTGTTCGGCTGGGGGGCCGTTTCTTCGTCCCGGCCTGAAGTAACCCGTGACACCGTGCAAAGTCGCGGTCAAGGATGGCCGAAGGCCACCGCATCGCGGCGCGAAGCGTCCTTTACGGCGGCTTTGCGCGGTGTCACCCTCAATCAGGGCGGGCCAGAACAGCCGCGATCCCGAAGTCAACCGGGTCGTTACCACCCACTCCAAACAGCGAGGAGCCGGTCACGAGAAGGTCGAGGCAACCTGGCAATTCGTCCTCTCCCGTTATGGTACCGCAGCCAATATTGGGGCCAGCTGATTCCAGGTCACGCTCCCGGCGCCGGTTCCACCGGTGCGTGATCGCGCGCCCGTTGCCGCGCGGCGACCTGGTCGTCGGTCAGCCGCGCGTCGTAGATCGACCGCGATTCGATCACGCGTGTGACCAGGGTCGCCGTCGCCACCGCCAGCAGCAGCGGCACGATCGCCGCGCGCGCGTATCCGGTCAGTTCCATCATCAGCACGACCGCCGAGATCGGCCCTTGCGTGGTGGCCGCGAGCATCGCCGCCGCGCCGACCAGCGCGAACAACCCCGGCGGCACGCCCGGCCACAGCCATGACCACGGCAAGCCCAGTACCCCGCCGAGCATCGCCCCGGCCGCCAGCGAGGGCGTGAACAGGCCGCCTGGAGCGCCACAGCCAAGGCACAGCATCGTCGCGGCCGGCCGCAGCAGCAACAGCGCCATGAGCAACCACGGACTGAGCCCTCCCGTGAACGCCAGCTCCGCCACCTCTCGCCCATTGCCCAGAAGTTGCGGGAACGGGATCGAGACGGCGCCAAGGACACCCAATGCCAGCATCGGAACCAGCAGCCGGTGCCACGCTCTCGGTCGGTGGCGATCGGCCCAGGCCACTGACCGCACGTATGCTACCGAGACCAGGCCGATGAGCGGCCCGGCCAGCAAAGCCCAGACCACGCTGGAGACCGACCCCGGGTAGACCGGGATCCGATAGGTCGGCGCGTCGGGCAGGAATGCCCAGGATACAACGGTCGCGATGAGCGTGGTGATCAAGGCGGGCAGGACGAACCTCAGGGCGAGGGCGCCACGCAAGACCTCGACCGCGAACAGGGCGCCGCCGAGGGGCACGCCGTAGGCAGCCGCCATTCCGGCGCCGGCGCCGCACGCCACCAGCAATCGCCGTTCCTCGTCCGGCAGCCGCGCGCGGTCGCACAAGGCGTTGGCGATCACCGCGCCGGCTTGCTTTGGCGCACCCTCTCGGCCCAACGCGGCGCCCATGCCGACGATCAGGACCGACAGCGTGGCGCTCGCCAGAGTGCGTAGCGCCGGCAACCGCCCGGCTTGGAACCAGATCGCGGTGGTGATTTCGATGCCGTTGGCGCTCGATAGCCGGCTGAGCAGGAACTGCCCGATACCGACCAGCAGTCCGGCGCCCAAAAGTGCTGCCAGATGCCGCCATGGCGCAGCCTGCGATGCTACCCGCAACAGGTCGAGACCGTCGCCGCCCCAGACGACGCGCTGCACGAACTCCAGCAATCCCGTCAGCGCGGCGGCGGCGAGGCCCGCTCCGACGCCGGTCAGGATCGCCGCGGCCCAGAACCTGACGGCACCTCGGCCGGCGAGGATTGGTGCGGTCATCGCATTTCGCGTTTGTTCCGGTGGCGTGATGTCGAACTTCGCCCCAAGGCAATCTGTTTGACGCGTGCCGAGGCTGACGTGGCGCGCCGACCCGTGGTCGCGCGAAGCGTCGCCGCGCGGATCTTTTTGAGCCACACGTCAAGGTCGATGATTGCCTGGCGGTACGTCACGTGATCATCGGGCGATCGCGCGGGGATGACGAGCGTCGATGAAGCCTCGCGCCGGCCACTCTGGCTGCCGCGACAGAGCGCCCGGATTGAGGGGCACGCCTGGCGAGACCGTCCGTGGCCTGTCTCGCCCGCATCGGTGCGAACAGGCTGCGCCAGTGGGCGATCCCCGCCGGCGCTCCACCGGCTCCGCGAGGCGGGACCGCGCTGAAACCGGAGAGCCCTATTTAGAGCCGGAAACGATGTGGGTCTCCGTCGTCACGACCGGCGGAACGTCGGGCCTGCCAACGACCGGCGGATACGTCTGCGTGGTGGTCACGGTTTCCGAGGTCACGCCGTTGACCGTTTGCTGTTCCTTTTTCACCGACGTGATTATGTTCGCCAGCGGATAGGTCTTGTTGGTGATCGTGGTCTTGGTGTCGTTACCATTGTTGTCGCGGTATCCCACGCCGCCGGTCGCGGTCCGGTCGCCATCGGCCTCGGTCGCGTGCCCGGTGGTTGTCGAGGTCGAGACGGTGACGGGTGCTGACGGCGTGATCGTTGTCGTCGTCTCCGACGTTGAGGTTGAGGTTCCCGATTGCGCCATGGCGGCGCCTGTCATCAAGCCGAACGCGGCGGCGCCGGCCATTAAAAATCTGGTCATGTGTCATTCCTTTCAGGAATCCCGCGCCGAGGCTTTTCACCTCGGCACGGTGGATAACGATTAGACCCGGATGTCGTTCCGGTGCAGGGTCGGATTCTACCTATGCGCGTGTGGCGAACCCGAAAGGCAACCTGGTGGGTTTGGTTGACCGTTGGCTGGTGGCATCCGGATCGTCGGCGCGCGATCGCGTTGGCGAACGCGCGCCAAGGGCTAAGGTGGAAAGCGGCAGGAGACCGGAATTCATTTTGATTCCGACGCTTCTGACCATGAGCAGATCGAAGGTTTCGGGTGCCGACGCCGGCGTAGGGGGAGGACGGTCAAACGAAATGGCCTGATAACTGCCTGCTTTGGCCTCGTTCACGGCTCTGACGACCTGGTCGGCGTTCGCCCTGACGATCGGCCAGACCCGGCATGGCGCAGGTGATCTGACCCGTCGCCGGATCGAGAGTCGCCGGGAAATGCAGTGGATCGAAAACGGAACTGAACT
>CALFNB010000183.1 GCA_937902425.1 uncultured Acetobacteraceae bacterium
GGATGCGGGAAATCCGCACGTCCGGTTTGATGAGCGGGGAGGGGAAACGGGTTGCTTCGGCGATACCGCGCCTCTCCTCGACTCTACTGCCCTTAATCCCTGAAAATCCGTGATATAACTTGCTTGCTTCACGATCCAGCGTTCAGAGGCGACCAGGTCGTGATCGTGTCAGCCCTTGTCGGGACAGGTTTCGACGATTGGTTGCGATCGGACCGGCCAATGCTCGTGGCGAGGCACTGCCGCCCCAGGTGAGCAATTACGGAACGAAGGCCGAGAGTCCGCGGGTTTCCCACCCTTCTCTGTCTCTCGCGGAGATAGAGTCATTGGGCAAAACCTGCTTTCTTCGATTTGACGGCGCGATTTCAGATCGACATCGCGAACCATGAACTCTCGAAGGCGTGCCAGTAACGGAGGATCGTGTGCGTAGCGCGGGCCTCGCCACCACGCTCCACCAGAGCCACGATGGGTGGCATATTAACCTTGACGCGACCCGACGATCCTGAAAAAATACCTATACCAAAAACGATATGGGATGATCATCCATGACCCCGCCTTGCCAGCCGCTGCCCTTGCCCGTCGCCGAGGAAATGCTTCAGGTCGTGACGCGCGCGATCTGCGACCGCCCCGGCGACAACTCCGACCAGAGAGAATCCCGCACCCGCCAGATGGTGCATTCGGTGTTGGGGTTCGAGCCGCGGGACGGGCTGGAATACATGCTGTCCACCATCGCGTTCGGGCACTTCTTGTTGATCCTCGACTCGATGCGGGACGTGTTCCAGGGCCAGACGGACGCGATGAAGGCGAAGACCAAGACGACGATCGTGGCGCTGGATCGGACGATGCTGGAGATGATCAAGGAACTTCGCGTGGTGCGGCGGCGCCCGGTTTCACGATCGGCGGAGGACGCGCGGCGGCAGGAAATGCGACCGCCGGCCGCGGCGGCGACCGCTTCGGTGCCGGTCGACGCCATGCCGGTTCAGAATGTCGCACCGGACGTGACCGCCGCGTCCGAAGCCGCCACGCCGGTCCCTTCACAGCCGTCACAGTCCGAGTTCGCGGCGTTCGCGCAAGCGATGCTTGAGTTGACGGCGTCCGCTCCCGCGAAGACTGAACAGACGCATGCGACACCGGCCATTTCTGGTCTCGGCGAGGTGGTTCCGCTCCAGGCGGGTATTCAGGTTGCCGCCACCGCCGAGGATCAATCTTGCGCGGCCGACATAAACAAGCTCATCTCGCCGCCGTCGGGCGACGCGGACGAGGGCACGTTCGAAGACCATATCGCGGCGTTCGAGGCCGCGTTCGCCGCCACGATGGAGACCCTGGCGGAAGCGCGGGCATTCGAGGTCGAGAATGCGGAAGCGGCGACCGGAGATTGAGGGCGCCGCGGACTTCTGACCGGGTTGGCGGCCTCTGAACGCATCGGTCGACCTCCGGTGCTCGGCGGGGTTGGAAACCATGGAAGTACCTGTCCACTGACCGGAACCAATGTCGCCAGGTTCGAGTGACACCAACCGGCGAAAAGCATGCCACACCGGTTCCGCCTGGTTACGTCGTGCCGGGGCTCGACCCGATCATCTCGTGCCGCCGCATCGTTGCTCTCCACTCCGACTATAATGGCTGCTCCACCCGATCCTCGGCTCAGGCCCGCGGATGACGATGCCACGAGCCAGCCTTCCAACAAGCACAATCCCTGGGGCTCGCCCAATACGGCGACCAATTTGACAATTTTCCATTCGTCTGTCGCCATGACCGCGCCGGGGTGTCGGCGATCCGCCGACTGAGATCAGACCCGTTGAACCTGTTTGGGTCATACCAGCGAAGGGAGCAATCCATGAGTGTCATTCACGATCCGGAACTGGCCCGTCTGTTGGCTGCCTTGCACGCCGAAAGCGACGATCAGGCCGCGGCGATGAAAATCCACGACATCCAGAGATCCAAAGCGGCATATCCGCCAACGGAAGACGAGGTCAAGGCCTTTCGGCCACAGGCTGGTCGCGCTCGATCGTGACAAAGCGGAGTTCTGCTATCAGCTCTGCCGCGCGACCAATGCGCGCCGGGTTGTCGAAGCGGGCA
>CALFNB010000184.1 GCA_937902425.1 uncultured Acetobacteraceae bacterium
CCGCGCGCGGCAGATCCTGGGTGATGAACACGATGCGGCTGCTGCGCGGGTCGCCCTCGGGCCAGGCGCTGAGCAACACCGGCGGATGCAGCACATGCTGCACGGCGTGGATGGCGACGGGCCGATCCTGACCCCGCAGGTTGAGAATGCCCTTGATGCGTAACAAGTCCTTGCCGCGGGTCTGGATCAGCATCTCCAGCCACAGACCGACGCCTTGCCAGTGCAGCGGACGGTCGAAGGTCAGGCAGAACGAGGTGACTCGCTCGTCGTGGTCATGATGATGATGCGCGTGCGCCTCGGCGTGCAGCCAGCCGGCGACGTCGGGAATTTTCGTCGCCGGATTGAACAGGCCAGCGTTGAGGATCGTGGCCGGGTCGATCGCGCCGTGTCGAGCGGTGATGACCGGGGCGCCCGGGTTCAGCCTTTCGATGCGCTGCAGCAATGACGCCGGATCGGCGAGGTCGGTCTTCGTCAGCACGATGCGGTCGGCGACCGCGACCTGGCGCATCGCCTCCGGCCGTTCCGTCAGATTGGTTTCGCCGGCGACCGCGTCGATTACCGTCACCACGCCATCCAGCCGATAGGCGGAGGCAACTACCGGATCGGTCATCAGCGTGGCCAGGATCGGCGCCGGCTCGGCGAGGCCGGTCGTCTCGATCACGATCCGGCTGATCTCGTCGCGGCGCGCTCGCGGCAACATGTCCCGCAATGTCCGCGTCAGATCGCCACGCACGGTGCAACACAGGCAACCGGCGTTCAGCAGGACTGTGTTCTCGTCGAGTTTCTCGACCAGCAAATGGTCGATGCCGATTTCGCCGAACTCATTCACCAGAACGGCCGTGCGGGCCAGCGCCGGCTGCCGCAGCAGATGGTTCAGCACCGTGGTTTTGCCGGCGCCGAGGAAGCCGGTCAGCACGGTGACCGGGGTGGTTTCAGCCATAGAGTTTTTCCGGGTCGATCAGCGGCGCGGCGATCTCCACCAGCGTGCCGTCGCGCACCGCGCGGTAGAAACAGGCGCGGCGGCCGGTGTGGCAGGCCACGCCCTCCTGCTCCACCAGCAGGAGGATCGTGTCGCCATCGCAGTCGATCCGCAGTTCCTTCAGGTGCTGCACCTGGTGCGAGGTCTCGCCTTTGCGCCACAGCCGGTTCCGGCTACGCGACCAGTAGCAGACGCGGCCGATGGTCAGCGTCTCGGCCACCGCATCCCGGTTCATCCACGCCATCATCAGCACCTCACCGGTGTCGTGCTGTTGGGCGATCGCCGGCACTAAACCGTTGGCGTCGAAACACAGCGTGTCGAGCACGGCTGCGATCGTTGTGGCGTCCTTGATCATGGATGCTATTCTGCGCTCACACCCTCAGGGAGCGCCAGATGGGGTTTTCACCCCGGACCGAGACATTGCTGCATCACGCGGGCCAGATCTGCGAGGCGAAAGGCGCCCGCCTGACCGATTTGCGGCGCGAAGTACTGGGTCTGATCCTGGATGCCGAGGCTCCGACCGGAGCCTACGACCTGCTGGACCGCCTGCGCGCCACCCGCCACGGCGCCGCGCCGCCCACGGTGTACCGCGCGCTGGACTTCCTGCTGGAGCACGGGCTGGTGCACAAGCTGGAGAGCATGTCGTCTTATGTTGGATGCGTCAGCCATGGCGATACCGACCACGCGGCGCAGTTTCTGATCTGCCGGACGTGCGGCCAGGTCACCGAACTCGACGATCACGAACTGGCGCATGCACTGGAGGACGCGGCGAAGCGTCTGGGCTTTACCGTGGGCAAGGCGACGATCGAGGCGGAGGGACGCTGCGCGAGGTGCGCACGGGTGTAGGAGCGCACGGGGATGGGTGCGCGCCGTGCTGTTCGGGTCGGTTCCCGCGGCGCGCGGATATTGTTTGAACGGGACAGCAGCGGTACTCCGGGGCGCGACGCTCGTAACTTAGCAAGCAAGACTTGCTGCTCCAGTGTCCTCCCGTGATCTCCGCGTCCTCCGTGTTAACCCTTGCGCACTCGATCGCGCACCGACCTGGCCGCCCAACCTTCCTGGGTCCGGCGGGAACCTGGCTGGCAATATCGGACTCGACTGATTTGCGTCCCACACTCACACGGTTAAATTGTCGGCGCGCCTTTGCAACGGAGACCTGAACCAATGCCGGTTATCGCGACCGCCGATGATGCCAGGGTCAACCGCCGCCGCGGCTCCGCCGCCGATGGCGTGACGTTCTGGCACACGCTGTATATCGGCACCACGCGCTACAACATGGCGCCGGGCACCCCGGATCCGGAACTGGGCGAGCTGTTCCCGATGGCCTTTCTGGTCGAACAGGATCCCGGCAGCGCCGCCAGCGCGCATTACCACCAGGCGGATCAGTTCCAGTTGGTCGTGGGTGGCAAAGCGGTGATGGGCACGCACGCGGTGCAGCCGGTGACCGTGCATTTCGCGGGAAAGCACACCGCGTATGGACCGATCCGTGCCAACAACGACACCGGCGTGCATTACTTCACTTTGCGCAACGGCTTCGACCCGGGCGCGCGGTTCATGATGATGCCGGAAAACCGTGCCGCGCTGCGCGAGGTTCGCGGCCGGCATCATCGCGAGTCCGTGATCGGGCCTCTGGCGGATCAAACCGGCGCGATCCTCGGCCCCGAGCCCGACGGCATGGGCGCCTGGCGTTACCGCACCGCCCCCGGCGAACGCCTGATCGGTCCCGATCCCGCCTGGGGCCGCGGTCAGTACTGGGTGGTGATCGACGGCGCGATGACCCGGGACGGCCAGACCATTCCGCCGCTGTCCTGCGTGTTCGTGTATCCCGAGGATCCGCCGTTCAACGCGTACGCCGGCGCCGATGGCGTTGACGTGATCGCGATGCAGTTTCCGCGGTCCTGAACAACACCACGATGGCAAAACAAATTCGCCTGAACGCGTTCGACATGAACTGCGTGGGTCACCAGTCACCCGGCCTGTGGACGCATCCACGCGATCGGGCGGACACGTACAATACGCTGGAGTATTGGACGGACCTCGCCCGGACGCTGGAGCGCGGTCGGTTCGACGCGATTTTCCTCGCCGATGTTCTGGGGATTTACGACGTTTACAAGGGCTCGGCGCGCACCGCTCTGGAAAACGCGGTGCAGGTGCCGGTCAACGATCCGCTGATGGTCATTCCCGCGATGGCGGTCGTCACTCAGCACCTTGGCTTTGGTGTCACCTGCGCGCTGTCCTACGAGCACCCCTACCCGTTCGCCCGGCGCATGAGCACGCTGGATCACCTGACCCGCGGCCGGATCGGCTGGAACATCGTCACCGGCTATCTGGAAAGCGCCGCCCGCGGCATGGGCCGGTCCGAGCAGATCAGCCATGACGAGCGCTACGCCATCGCTGAAGATTACATGGTCGCGGTCTACAAACTCTGGGAAGCGAGCTGGGAAGACGGCGCCGTTTCGCGCGATCGCGCCGGCGGCCGGTTCGCCGACCCGGACAAAATTCATCGCATCACCCATGAAGGCCCGTATTTCACGGTCGACGCGATTCATTTGTGCGAGCCGTCACCGCAACGAACGCCGGTGTTGTATCAGGCCGGCGCCTCCACCCGCGGCCGGCAATTCGCCGCCGATCATGCCGAATGCGTGTTCATCAACGGCCCCTCGAAGAAGGTCATCAGCGGCATCGTTTCGGACATTCGCCGCCGCGCCGCCGCGTCCGGACGCGACCCGCGCGATCTGGTGATCTACACGATGATGACCGTGATCACTGACCAGACCCGGGAGGCGGCACTGGAGAAATTCCGCGATTATCAGCGTTACGTCAGCGCCGATGGCGCGCTGACATTGATGTCCGGCTGGACCGGTATCGATTTCTCCGCGCTGCCGAAGCACGAGCCGGTGCGCTTCCAGGCGGCGAACGCGATGTACTCGGCACTGGAGGCGTTCACCACCGCCGATCCCGACCGCACCTGGACGGTGGACGAGATCGCTCGCCATGCCGGCATCGGCGGCCGCGGACCGGTGATTGTTGGTTCGTACCAGGACGTGGCTGACGAGTTCGAGGCCTGGGTGCGCGAAACCGATGTCGACGGCTTCAATCTCGCGTACGCCGTGACGCCGGAGACGTTTGTCGATATCGTCGATCTGGTGGTGCCGGAATTACAGCGCCGCGGCGTGTATAACACCGAGTACGCGCCCGGAACGTTACGGGAGAAATTATACGGCCCAGGACGGGCGCGGTTGCCGGAAAGCCATCCGGCGGCACGAGTAAGGATCCGTCAATGAAGGAGACGCCATGAACGCCGACGAATTGCGCGCCAAACAGGCGCCGCTGAAGCAATTATACCGTGACAAGCCCGAGGCCGCGCTGATCCCGGCGCATGCCGAGGGCACACTCAATCTTGATGACATCGCGATCAACGTGCGCTCCTGGCACGGCGACGTCACCGCCGGACTGCACAAAGCCGGTGGCGGCAGCGGCGAACTCGCGTGCTCGGCGGACATGCTGCTGGAGGCGATGGTCGCCTGTGCCGGCGTCACGCTGCGCGCGGTGGCGACGGCAATGGGGGTGACGATCCGCTCGGGCAAAGTTATCGCTGATGGGGTCTGGGACGCTCGCGGCACGCTGGCGATTGATCGCGCCGCGCCGGTCGGACTGACCGCGGTCACGTTGCGCTTCGATATCGACTGCGATGCGGATCAGGCGAAGCTGGAGCGGATGATCCAGACCACGGAACGGTATTGCGTCATTCTGCAAACGTTGAAAAATCCACCGAAGCTGTCGGTCGCGATCGGCGCACGGTAATCGATCAGCGGTCTTTCGTCCTGGCTCGACTCGTCCGCGTCAGGACGCGAAGCGGATCAGCCGTCCCAGGCGTTCATCGGCATCGGCAATCCGGCGTAATCCTCGGGCGTCAGTGGCCGGTCAGGCGTGATCCCCACCATGCCCAACAGCATGATCCATTGTCGGACATGCTGGCCGCTGTGCCAGGTCGCCCGCTCCAACGTCTCATGCAGAATCTGCGGGCCGTAATAGGTCTGCACCGGATCCTTGCCTGACTTATCGGGTTTGCCGGCCCACCAGGTCAGAAGGTTGCCGCGCACCTGCTCACCGAACGCGGCGATGTCGGCGAAGGTCCGCATGTCCTCGGACGGCGCGCCCGCGAGCGCCTCGTACGTTAGGGTAGCACCATTCGCCATCTCCAGGAAGACCTCCTGGATGCGGAAGATGTGGTGCGCCAGAACCTTGTAGGACCGCGGGCGGTTCGGCACCTCGGTCGCCAGATGGGCATCCGGCATTTGCCGGATCAGGCGCGCGGCGGTGCTAAGAATCAGATCGGTCCGCCCGATGAGCTGGTCCGGCGACAGCACCGGCCCGGTCTTCTCGTTCAGGCCGAGGAATTTGACCACATGGCCGAGGTTCTGCGCGAAGACCCATTCGTCGCCACGCGACAGCACCGGCACCGAGCGCGCACCCAGGCGTCGCAATTCGGCCAGACCGGCGGCATCTTCAAGAACGTTGATCGACTCGAACTCGATCGCACGGACCGAGAGAAACTCTTTGAGTTTCAGACAACTCGTTCAACCAGGCTGCCAAAACGCTTTCAGCGGCGGGGCATCGGCCATTGGGGACTCCATATTCCGACGTTTGATTA
>CALFNB010000185.1 GCA_937902425.1 uncultured Acetobacteraceae bacterium
ACCAATGCCGACGACGTAGCCGGAAACCGTGCCGCTACCGGCGGAAACGATCGCGTTGGGCGACCGCACGAGCACGTTGGCGGTACTGACATGGCTTCCCGCCAGCGGGCTGGTCCCGCTCTGCTGCCCACCCGGCAAGATCAGAAGCGTGCCCCCGCTGCTCACGGTCGTGGCACTGGCCACGCCGCCGGACGAAACAATCTCGAAACCGCCGTTGCTGATCACGGTGAAGCTGCCCGCGCCGCCGGAGGCGAGGTTCTCAAATCCACCGGCGCTTATCATGGTGCCGCTTGCCACACCGCCGGAGGAGACGGTTTGGTTCCCGCCCGCGCTCACCGTGGTGCCGCTGGCCACGCCGCCGGAGGATACGTTTTCTAAGCCGCCGGCGAGCAAGACGGTAAAGGCAGCCAAGCCGCCGCCATATACCGTTTCAGAACCGCCACTGATCACCACCGTGGAACTGGCGATACCACCACCTTCCACCTGCTCCCTGCCGCCGCTTACCAGGCTGCCGCTGGCGAGGCCGCCGGAATAAACCACCTCGTAGCCGCCGCTGCTTATCAGCGAGGCGCTGGCGATGCCGCCGGAGTACACATTCTCTAAGCCAGCGGAGACCAGCGAACTGACCGCGATGCCGCCGGGCAGGACGTACTCCGACTCTCCTCCCGAGACGACATCGCCTGATATCGCTCCGGCAAAGGCGGAAACCAGGATACCGGCCGAAACCACGACCACACCGGTTGAAATGATGACACTGCCCGGCAACCTGGTCAGGCCGGGCACCTGGCCCCCGGGAAGCACCACCATCTCGCCCCCGGCACTCACGACCGCGAAGCTTTCAATGCCGCCGCCTTGCACGAACGTCAGGCCGCCGCTGTCCACGACCGTCGAACTTGCCACACCGCCCGAGAAAACCACCTGAGCGCCACCGCTGAGCACCACGGAGCCAGTGGCCAGGCCGCCGTTCAGCACCTCCTCGGTGCCGCCGCTCACCACGCTGCCGCTGTCCACCCCGCCCGAGAACACGACCGCGTAGCCCCCGCTGCCCACTGTCGTGTTTTCGGCGACTCCGCCGGACGACACCAACTCCTGCGCGAAGTAATGTACAACGATGGCGCTGGCCACGCCGCCGGAGGAAACAAACATTGTGTCGCCGGGGTTGAGCGTGATGCCGCTGCTCGTTATGCCGGAGGTGACATGATATTGGGTCATGAAGTGCGACGCCTTTCGACGGGTTGGCCATACCGGGGTTCGACCGCGGAACATCACGGCCGGGTCCGCTTTTTCGAACCTGATCGCCAGCCACCGGCCCTGCGTCCGACACGGTTGGTTGAAGGGCAATCTTACCGTCAGTTACGCTCCATGCTGTCGCGGCACAAGGCGTGGGTGTTATTATTACGTAATCGATTCTAATGACGGTTGGCGGCGCGCGAAAGCGCGACAATATGGGCTCGCCGGGATGGCTGAGCCAAGGTTGCCATATTTCGCGATGGGCTGATCGGACCAGGGCTGCCGCGACAAAATGATATTGATGGGGACAGGCGATCACTCGGGTCGGTGAGGTGAATGACGACGCGGTAGCAAGAACCCAACCTGAAATCGCCGAACATTACGGTATGAGATTAAATTGATATGTTAAATCCTGGCTCTTTTCCGTCCGTTTCGGACATTCAGCCTGAACACGCCTGCCGGAGTCCGACCAACAGATCGGGCGAATGACCGGGCGAATGACCGGGTTGCTTCGTCGGCGCGGGAACGGCACGCTCCGCGATATGCGACAGGGAAAGGAAACGACGGATGACAGGGCCACCCCCACCCGCGACCCAGCCGCCAGGCATCCATCACAAACGCATCGGCGACGTCATCGTCACCGCGATCAACGACGGCATGTTCGAGGGTGCCTTCGGCATGCTCGCCAACTTCCCCGCCGCCGAGGCCGAAGCCCTGCATCAGGCCGCTTTCCGTGCGATCCCGCCCAGACTGGCGATCAACTGCTTTCTCATTCAGACCGGGGACCGGCTGGTTCTGGTCGACTCTGGCTTTGGCGGTGCGATCGGCCCACTGGCCGGCCATCTCGCGGACGACCTGTTGGCCCAGGGCTTCGCGCCCAACGATATCGACACCGTCCTGTGCACCCATCTGCATCCCGACCACGTGGGAGGTCTCGTCGACTCCGCCGGTGCCGCGGTGTTTCCCAACGCGGAACTGGTCGTGCACCCGGCCGATCACCGTTTCTGGGGCGATGACGCCACGCTGGCCGGCGCTACCTGCGACCAGGACCGCGGCTTCGTTCAACTCGCACGAGCCACCATCGCCGCCTACGCGGACCGGACCCGCCTGCTGACCAGCGGCGAAGCTCTCCCCGGCATTTCCATCCTCCCCGAGCCTGGGCATACCCCTGGCCATTGCGGCTGGCTCATCGCGTCGGGCGGCGAATCGTTACTGATCTGGGGTGACATCGTCCACATGCCCGGCGTCCAATTTCCCCGGCCGGACGTGGGGATGAGGTTCGATGTCGATGGCGCCGCCGCGATCGAGACGCGCAAGCGGATCTTCGACATGACCGCCACGGACCGGCTGTTGGTCGCGGGCATGCATCTGGATTTTCCGGGTTTCGGCCAAGTGGTGCGGGCCGGCGATGGATATGCGTTCATTCCCGACGTGTGGACGCCAACGGTCTGAGCGGTTCAGCCGATCGGCTATGGCACGCCCTCGCATCGGTCCAGACGAAGCTCGCCTCGTGCGCTTCCATGATCGCCGCGCGCTTCAAACGTGATCCGAGCCAGATGATGGTCCGGTGCGATCCAGGCCTCGCCGGTGGAGACCGCCGTCGCGCTGAGTTGCGGGTGACGCACCGTCGAACGCAAATGCAACAGGCCCCCGGCCTCAACGCCGAGCGAAACGACCCGGACATCCATCCGCGCGTTACGTTTGAACCCGGGTAGGAACACCGGAACGGTCCGATCCTTCTCGCCCGCCCATCGCACCCACCAGAAGGCCAGCAACAGCGGCGTCCCGAGACCGGGCGGCATGGCTGTCCTTGGCAGATCGAGATCGGCGCGACGTTCGGGTGGGGCCGCCGCATAGTCTCGCAACCACTGATGACCAAACGACGCCGGATCCCAATGGCCGGTAAATCCGGGGTGTTTGGACTGAAAGTCGGCCAAAGTCTTGGCCTGCACCCGATAAGCGGTCATCCCATCCGGCGTCCGCCTGAAAACGTCCCACTGCTGACGCCGGATCAAGCCGAACACGCTGTAGCGGTGGTTAACCCCGATCGATTGAAGCTCGCCCTCCCGCCAGGTGCCGATCTCCTGGTACAGGTATCGCCAGTCGATGAAACCGAACGACCTCGCGTTCACCCGTGCCGTGGCATCGACCGAGGTCTCGCCATTCGCGGTCGTGGCCCTGGTTTCCACGAGCACTCGGCCGGAATAATTGGTCGTGCCGGAATAGCGGCATATCTCTTCAGCCCAGACGGAATGGCTGGCCAGAACCGCGATCATGCACCAGACGAGACGCGCCCTCATGACCAGTGCCCTGTCGTTCCGCCCTCCCGGTTCGTGACGGCGGAGGGGGGCACGTTCAGCGTTTTCGTTCTTCGATGTTTGGCAGGAACGCCGTCAGCAACCCGATCACCGGCAGGAACGAACACACGTGATACACGAACTCGATCCCGGTGACGTCGGCGATCCGGCCGAGTGCCGCCGCGCCCAAACCGCCAAGACCGAACGAAAAGCCGAACATCATCCCGGCCACCATGCCGACGCGGCCCGGCATCAGCTCCTGCGCGTAAACGATGATCGCCGAGAAAGCCGAGGCCAGGATCAGGCCGATGATCACGCTCAGCACGCCGGTCCACATCAGGCTCGCGTAGGGCAACAGCAGCGCGAATGGGAAGGCGCCCAGAATGGAGAACCAGATGACCGGCTTGCGGCCAAAGCGGTCGCCGATCGGCCCGCCGGCGAAGGTGCCGACCGCGACGGCGCCGAGGAACACGAACAAATGCAACTGCGCGCTTTGCACGGTGACGTGGAATTTCTCGATCAAAAAGAAGGTGTAGTACGAGCTCAGGCTGGCCGTGTAGACATTCTTGGAGAACAACAAGATCAGGATCACCGCCATCGCCATGATGACGGTCGCTCGCGGCACCGGTGAGGTGGCGACCGGCGGTGGAGCCCGCCGTCCCCGGCGTGCCGCCATCGCGGGATGCCGATTGTACCAGGTCCCGACATAGGTCAGCAGCGCCATCGCCAGCATCGCGAGCAGGGAGAACCATGCGACGCTGCCCTGACCTCGCGGCAGCACGATGAACGCCGCCAGCAACGGCCCGATCGCCGAGCCGGTGGCCCCGCCCAGTTGAAACAACGATTGCGCGAGGCCGTAGCGACCGCCGGATGCCATGCGGGCCACTCGAGACGCCTCGGGGTGGAACACTGAGGAGCCAATGCCCACCAAAGCGGCCGCGACCAGGATTGCCGGATACGAATGCGCCACCGACAGCAGCAACAGCCCGATGAGACTGCAGCTCGTGGCGACGGGCAACGAGAACGGTTGCGGGCGCCGGTCGGTTACCATCCCAACCACCGGTTGCAACATTGACGCGGTGAGCTGAAACGCGAGAGTGATCATCCCGATCTGCGCGAAATCGAGGTTGTATGAAGTTTTCAGAATTGGATACAGGGCCGGAACCAACGACTGGTTCAGGTCATTCAACATGTGACACACGCTCAATGACGCCAGAATCGCGAATGTGGTGCCGATTTCGGCGGTTGGCCGCACCACCGGACCGGGTTGTGCCATCGCTGCGGCTGGCAGGGTATTCTCGCTCATTGTCATCTTCCAAACAGGCATCCCAACGGGCACCTGATACCGCATATCATGCTCCGGCGTGATGTTAGCCATGCATCAGCGGTCTGGCAGATACCCGCGTTGTCGCAATTTCTGTTAAAGTCGCGCTAAGATTTGCCACAAAGAGGGGCGACACGGTTCGTGCATCAGGTCAACCGGAATTTGGTGGCACGATGCCCGCTGGAGATTATTCGGGATGCCTAATTCGAGGAAAGACAGCAACGGAAACCATGGCTACGTGGCCCCGGTCGCGTGGATCGTGCTGTTGCTTTGCAGTTACTGGGTGATTTCCGAGTGGCATTCGTTGCCCGCGTTCATCAGTTCGGCGATCGCCACGATCAGGTGATCGCGCGGTCACGCCCCCTGATCTGGGAGGAGTTCCGCGGCGCCGACAATCCGCCGTGACGCGTCCTGAAGCAACAGCACCGCGCCACGGTCGTTGGGGACCCCCAGAAGCGTCATTCGAGACGTCAGACTGACCAGTGGGGTAACGTCGCGCACCACGCGATACTCCACAAGGCCGCGCCCTTGGTTCTCCCCGCCTTTCACCTGGGTTTCCTGTTTCGGATCATAAGTCACCAGCATCCCCGTCACCGGTGTGGTCGTGGTGTCTGTCTCCGCCTCCAGACCGGACGCGGTACGGCGAAGGCTGACCGCTAACGATGGCGATGCGGCCTGGTCGATGGCGCGACGGACGGCGGCGGTGTCGGAACCAACGACCATCGCCGAGCCGTTCACCACCAAAGCGGGCGTGTAAACCTCGCCACCCAGGTACTTCGCGTAGGACTTTTGCCGATCGGTCCACTCGGGGCGTGCATAGGGATCGTGCCAGCCAAGGCTGTTCCAATAATCGACGTGCCAGGCGAGGCCGATGACGTTTGAGCGACGAACCAACTCCCCCAGCAACGCGTCGGCGGGCGGACACGATGAGCAGCCCTGGGAGGTAAATAACTCCAATACGACGGGTGGGGGCGCGGCGTGGGCACGTGTCGCCGAAAGCGGGAGGGTCAGTAGCGTGGCCTTCATGAAGCCGCGGCGGTGCATGTGGAGTCTCCGTGCTGGGGTCTGCCAAGGTCGGACTCGCGGCGAGCGGAGGTGTTACGCCGACCGCGCGGTCTTATAACGTGCCTCGCCCGCACCCGATCATTCCGAATTGTTCGGGAGGTCGTCAGGGTTACCTGAACTGGAGGGCGGAGGCGCCGCACGGCTACCGGCCGGTCGGCCGAGAGGTTTTTCTCCACCACGAGCGTGCTATGAGAGTGCGCCCGCCCCCGACGCAACTGGGCGATAATGCTCCTCGGCGAGAAGAGAAACCTGACCCCATGATCAACCTGTCCCGCGCCATTCCGCTTCTGCTGGCGGCCCTGTTCCTGATCGCGGCCGACGCACCGCCGCAAGATGCCGACATCGTGGCCCAGAGAGGTGAGGTGAAGCTCACCGTCGCCGAATTGCGGGATGCGCTGAGCCTGCTGGCCCCCGAACAGCGCGCGCAGGTGACCGCTACTCCGCAAAGCCTGGCGAACTTTGCCCGCGAACGCCTGCTCAATATGGTGGTGCTCGCCGACGCGAAGGCCAAGAAGTGGGATACGCAGCCCGATATCATCCGGCGGATTGAGGAGACCGGGGATGCCGTGATCACGCAAACCTGGCTGGCATCTTTGGTGCCACCTGATCCGGCGTACCCCAGCGAGGCGGATGTCACGGCCGCGTATGAGAGCAACAAGACTCGCCTGGTTGTGCCGCGGCAGTACCATATCTCCCAAATCGTCCTGACCGTGAAACCTGGGGCGACGCCGGAGGAAGACGAGGAAATCCACAAGAAGGCGCTGGCGCTGCGGGCGCAGGCGGTTCGGCCGAACGCCGATTTCGGCGAGATCGCGAAGAAGAACTCGCAGGAACCACAGAGTGCGGACAAGGGAGGCGATGTTGGTTGGCTGCGGGAGCCCGATATGATCCCGGCGGTGCGCGAGGTCGTCTCGGGGATGATCGAGAGCGGCATCAGCCAGCCGGTGCGGGTGCCGGATGGCTGGCATATCCTGAAGCTGCTGGCGATGAAGCCGGCGGGAGCACTGCCATTGCTGGAGGCGAAGCCACAAATCGTGGCGGCGCTGCGCCAGGCCCGGGCGCAACGGCTGGTGCGCGCGTATCTGGATGATATGCTGAAGGCACAGCCGATCCAGTTGAATGAGATCGAACTGACGAAGCAGGCGGGAGCGGGGAAGTAGGCCTGCCGCGAGGGGTGCCCCAGGCCTCTGACGGAATCGGACCGCGACTGGCATCCTCGCCGCATGACCCCGGCTGAGTTCATCTCCAAATGGCAGGCGAACACCCGCACCGAACGCGCGGCGTGCCAGGAGCATTTCATCGACCTTTGCCACCTGCTGGACGAGCCAACCCCAAACAGCGATCCGACCGGCGAGGACTACGCGTTCGAGAAAGGCGCCACGCGCTTTACCGGCCAGGACGGTTGGGCCGATGTCTGGCGGCGGGGCCACTTCGCGTGGGAGTATAAGAAGAAGCGCGGCAACCTCGACGCCGCTCATCGCCAGTTGCTGCTCTACGCCGGTCCGCTGGGTAACCCGCCGCTGCTGATCGTTTCGGACATCGCGCGGATCATCATCCGCACGAACTGGACCAACGCGGTTACCGAAACGCACGAAATCGCGCTGGAAGAACTGTCGAATCCGTTGCGGCTGCGGTTGCTGAAGTTCGCCTTCAGCGATCCCGAGCAGTTACGGCCGGCCCGCACGCGTCAGGCTCTGACGGAGGAAGCGGCGGCCGAGTTCGCGGAACTGGCGAGGCGGCTGCGGGACCGGGGGAATGATCCTCAGGTGGTGGCGCATTTCGTCAACCGGTTGGTGTTCTGCATGTTCGCGGATGACGTGGGGCTGCTGCCGGCGGGGTTGTTTGACCAGATGCTTGGGTTGGCGTTCCGCCGCCCGCATGTTTCCGCGCGGCTGGCAAGTGA
>CALFNB010000186.1 GCA_937902425.1 uncultured Acetobacteraceae bacterium
CAATGTCGCGGCGGCCGCTTCCTGGTCCGGCGAGAGCACAGGCCCAGTATGCGATGGGTCGGGGGGATGGAACGGCTCGGTGGTGGGGAGGGGTGCGGCGACCAGCAACCCCAGCTCGGCCATGCCGCGGATCACGGCGGCGCTGACGCCGGCTTGCCTGGCCAGCTCCGCCGTGGTGCGCGGCTCCGCGGCGGCGAGGCGATCGAGCACCCGGCGGCGCGCGTCCGTGAGGGGAAACCTGGTCGGCGCGGGGCCGTCGCCGGTTGCCGGCGTGGGGCTATCGCCGGTTGCCGGCGTGGGGCCATCGCCGGTTGCCGGCGTGGGGCCATCGCTGGTTGTAGGCGCGGGGCTGTCGCTGGTTGTAGGCGCGGGGCTGTCGCCGGTTGCCGGCGTGGGGCTATCGCTGGTTGCCGGTGGGCGATCGCCGCTTGTTCGCGGCTCGCCGTCATCCGCCGCTCCCGACTTGTTCGGGGGATGCCACGACGTATCGGCGGCGGCACGATCGGCGACACCGGCGGCACGGCGCCAGCCGGAGGCCGGACCGGTTTCCGGGCGAAGCACGCGTAATGCCATCCGCATCACCTCACCCGGTGGCGACAGCGTGTACGCGGCGATCCAGTCGATCAGCTGACGGATGTCCCGTCGCATCGGCGGCGTGTCGATGATGGCGATGATGGAACGCAGCCGGTGCTCGGGCACGGGTTTCTCGCTGCCCGAGAGGGGGCCGGCGGCGGCACCCGGAGCGTCCCAGACGACGCCGACCTCCTCGCGCTTGTTCAGCGGCACCAGGACGAGATCGCCCGGCTCCGGCGCCAGGCCCTCGGGCACGCGGTAATCGAACGGCCCGGAGAACGGGTACGGCAACAGCACCGCCGCCCGATTGAGTTGGCGCGGAACCCGCGGCGTGCTATCCGGATTGAACAGATCCGTGGGAACCTCCCGGAGGACAGATCATGAAGTTTTTTGTCGATACCGCCGATACGGCCGAGATCAAATCGCTTGCTTCCAGCGGGCTGCTCGACGGCGTGACCACCAACCCGTCCCTTGTGGCCAAAACCGGTAAAAAATTCACTGAAATCATTCGGGAGATCTGCGCGATCGTCGCCGGGCCGGTCAGTGCCGAGGTCGCCGCCACGGATTACGATGGCATGATGCGCGAAGCATACGTGCTGCGCGAGATCGCGAAAAACGTCACCATCAAGGTGCCGTTGACGCCGGACGGGCTGCGCGCCTGCAACCGGCTCACAGGCGACGGGACGATGGTCAATGTCACGCTGTGCTTCTCGGCGGCGCAGGCGCTGCTCGCGGCCAAGGCGGGCGCCAGCTTCGTCAGCCCGTTCGTCGGGCGGCTGGACGACGTCGGCGAGTCCGGCATGGCGCTGATCGCCGACATCATGCAGATCTACAACGCCTACCACTTTAAGACCGAGGTGCTGGTCGCCTCGGTGCGCAGCCCGATGCACGTCGTCGAGGCGGCGAAACTGGGGGCGCATGTCGCGACGTTGCCTCCGCCGGTGTTGCGCTCGCTGTTCAATCATCCGCTGACCGACAAGGGCCTCGCGGCGTTCCTGGCCGATTGGGGCAAGACCGGTCAGACGATCGCGTGAATGCCATACCTTCGCCTGAACGCCATACGATCGCGTAAGTGAATGAGTGATCCCGCGGCGACGGCGCCCAAAATGGAGTCCGCCGCAGTCGCCGCGTTCTTGCGTGCCAATCCGGACTGGCTGGCGCACAACCCCGAGCTGTATCGCATCCTGACCCCGCCCAACCGCGTGCATGGGGAGGTGCTGGCCGACCACATGGCCGCCATGGTCCACGCCGAGCGCGCCCATGCCGCGGCGATGGAGGAACGCGCCGACGACGTGCTGGCCGCCGGCCGTGCCGCCGCCGGCATGGCGTCACGCGTGCAGGAGGCGGTGCTGGCGCTGCTGCGCGCCGCCGATCCGCTGGACTGCGTGACCGGGGAAATCCCCAGCATCCTGGCGGTCGATTCCGCCCATTTGTGCATCGAGGCGATCATGCCGGGCACGCTGCCGCTGCCCGAGGGCACCGTCGCGGGTCTCCTGGGCGGGCGGCAGGTGCTGTTCCGCGACACGGTGACCGACGCGCGCCGGCTGCACGCCGAGGCCGCCGGCCTGGCCGGGCACGACGCGCTGGTGCTGGTGCCGGCGCATGGCCCACCGGCGTTGCTGGCGCTGCTGGCGCGGGATCGCACGGTGCTGGACCCGGTGCGCGGCGCCGGCGCGCTGGCGTTTCTGGGCCGCGCGATCGCGGCGGCGATGGGGCGCTCGTGGGGGGGACGGTGACCGGATTCGAATGCCGGCAATCGTTTCTGTCCTGGCTGGCGTTGGAAAAGCGCGCCTCACCGCTGACGGTCGAGGCATACGGCACCGATCTCGCCAGCTTCCTCGGCTTTCTGACGTCGCACCTGGGTGGCGAGCCCGACCTGACGGCTCTGGTCGGCGTGACTCAGGTGGATATTCGCGCGTGGCTGGCCTCGCTGGCCAACGACGGCCTGGTGAACGCCTCCCGCGCGCGGCATCTGTCGGCGGTGCGGAGCTTCTTTCGTTATTTGGCCAGACATCACAGCGCGGAGAATGCCGCGGTCAAACTGGTTTCGACGCCGAAGACGCGGCGGCCGTTGCCGCGCGCTCTGACCCCGGCGGTCGCATGCGGCGTGACCAGGAACATCGGCGCGATGTCCGATCGGGCCGCGACCAAGGCGCGCGACACGGCGCTGTTCACGCTGCTGTACGGCTGCGGCCTGCGGATCGCCGAGGCGTTGGCGCTGAACGTGCGCGATGCGCCGCGTCCGGGGGATGATGGGCCGCTGCGGGTGGTTGGCAAAGGGTCGAAAGAGCGGATCGTGCCGGTGCTGCCGGTGGTGCGCCAGGCGATCGCCGCGTGGCTGCGGCTGCATCCCGCGGCCCAACCGGAGGAACCGTTGTTTCTCGGTGCGCGCGGCAAACGACTTGATGCCGCGGTGGCGCAGCGCACCATGCGATCATACCGGCAACAGAACGGTCTGCCGGAACACGCGACACCGCACGCGCTGCGTCACTCGTTCGCCACGCATCTGCTGGCGGGCGGCGGGGACCTGCGCTCGATCCAGGATCTTCTGGGCCACGTGAGCCTGTCGACCACTCAGCGTTACACCAGCGTCGATGAGGCGCGGTTGCTGGAGGTCTGGCGCAAGGCGCATCCGCGGGCGTGAATGAGATGCTGAAACCACCACGAAGATGACAGTCCGCCACCGAACGACCGAAGCTGCCGTGAAACGGTAAGGTGCACTTTGGCGGCCCACAATGCTAAGATGTTCGCGGAGAGTGCCATGGTGTTAACAGTTCCGATTCAGGAGGCCGCCGCCCAACTCGTCGAATTGGTGCATGACCTCGGACCAGGCGACGAGATCGTGCTGACCGACGGAGGGCGGCGCCTTGCGCGCATCGTCCCCGAGATCGCACATCAGGATATGAGACGCCCAGGTGCCTGTAAGGGAATGCTGACGGTGATTGACGCGGGGGATGATGCTGTTCTTGAGCATTTCAAGGAGTATTTGCCCTGAACCTGCTGCTGGATACGCATGCCTTCTTGTGGTTTGTACTTGACGACCCCCAACTCAGTCCAAAAGCGATGGCCGCTATCCAGGATATGGGGAATGAGGTCTGCGTCAGTCCGGCGAGCCACTGGGAAATCGCGATCAAGATCAGCCTGGGCAAATTCCGTTTGCGAGAAGACTTCGCGACGTTTTGGGAGACAGGCATGCGGACGCCGGGTTTTCGCATGCCGCCGATCGATGTTCGGCACACCGCGCGACTGATCTCGCTGCCTTTCCATCATAAGGATCCGTTTGATCGGCTGCTCATCTCTCAGTCCCTGGTGCACGACCTTGCCTTGGTCAGCGCCGACACGGTGTTTGACGCCTATGGAATAAACAGAGTGTGGTAATCCAGGCTCGCTTCCACTAACCGATAAATTGACCGGCCCGCGCCCACTACGATCCTCGGCAAGGGCCCGAAGGAGCGGATCGTTCCGATGTTCGATCCAGGATCTTCTGGGCCACGTGAGCCTGTCGACCACGCAGCGCTATACCAGCGTCGATGAGGCGCGGTTGCTGGAGGTGCGGCGCAAGGCACATCCGCGGGCGTAGTGAGCACCATTCGTGAGGGTGAACCCCAGGACCTTGAATGGCTTCGGAGTTGACCCCGCCAGTGTTTCCCGCGCGGGCGATCCAATCGCGGATTTATACCAATGGTTCACAACAGATAAGAACCATGCCATATTTCCCGGGCCCCCCCATATTTCCCGGGCCCCCATGGAGTGCCGCGCGGCGGCCCGCGTTGCCCACCGTCCGGAAATCCAACACTGTGGCGCCGTCACGTTGCAAGGACGTCGCGATCCACAATGCCCAGAGCGGCTCTCCGTTCGACTGCCGCGGAACCGGGCGGCCTGCTGGCTTCACCGGTACGCAACCTGGTGGTCGGCGTCTGCTTCATGCTGGTCGTGGTCGTGCTCGCCACGGCGGGTTATTGGCTGGCCGGATGGTCGATCGGCGACGCCTTCTACATGGTGATCATGACGATCTACACCGTGGGGTACGGCGAGGTTCACCCGGTCGACACACCGTTACTGCGCGGCATCACGATTTCGACGATCGTGTTCGGCTGCACCGGCATGATCTTTCTGACCGGCGCGCTGGTGCAGTTCATCACGCTCAATCAACTCAACCAGATCTTCGGGCTCCGACGCATGAACACGCAAATCGACAAGCTCGACCGCCATGTCATCGTTTGCGGCTTCGGCCGCATCGGCGTGGCCCTCGCCCGGGACCTGCGCGCGGGCGGGACCCGCTTCGTGATCATCGAACAGAACGAAACCAACGCCGCGCAGGCCCGCCACCTGGGCTATCTCTGCCTGCAAGGCGACGCGACCGACGCGGCCGTATTGGAGGAGGCCGGCGTACTGCGCGCGCGCACCCTGGCCACGGTGCTGCCAAACGATGCCACCAACGTGTTCATCACGCTGCGCGCCCGCGGCCTGAACCCGAACCTGGAGATCATCGCCCGCGGCGAGTTGCCCGGTACCGAGGCGATGCTGCTGCAGGCCGGCGCCAACAAGGTCGTGCTGCCGACCCATATCGGCGCCGAGCGCATCGCCGAACTGATCATGTATCCGGCGGCCGCCAGCTTCATCCACGGCTCCTCCCGCATGCGCGATTTCGAGCAGGTGCTGCATTCGCTCGGCCTCGAGCTGGAACTGATCGAGGCCGCCGCCGACAGCAAGATCGTCGGCCAGACGATCGAGGCGGTCGAACGCCAGGCCGACGGCGCGCTGTTCGTCGTGCAGGTCAATCGGCCCGGCGGTGAGGCGATCGCCAATCCGGATGGCGAAACCGTGATCCAGCCGGGCGACGGCGTGGTGATCGTCGGCCGCGGCGCCAAGGCCCGCGCTCTTGGCGGGTTGTTCGGGTCGTAGCCGGGTCGTTTCGATACGCGATCAGGTCGGCATGCGATCGAAGTTGGGAACGTCGGTCGAGGTCACGTCCCAACGTGGCCGGTCCTTCGCGTACACCACCCGGCCCGGTACGAACCAGTCATTGTCGTTCACGCAGCCGACCGCGATGTTGATGACCCCGGGAACGCCCGAGTTCTCCCCGAACAAGCGGCTGCCGCATTTTGGGCAGAAGTACCGCGTGTTGATATTGCCGCTGTCGGCGGTCGAGGCGTAGCTGGCGGCCTGTCCGCCAATCGCGACGTCGTCTTTCCTGAAGCGGGCGATTGACATATGGCCCGTGCCGGACGCGCGTTGACAGTCCTTGCAGTGGCATTGCCCAGTACCGATGGGTTCAGCGTGGATCGTGAAGCTGACGGCACCGCACAGGCAGTGCCCCGTCGCGAACGGTTTGCTGGCCATCTTGGTTTCCTTTCCCTGCGTTGTTTCTTCGGCGTCAGAACGACGGCGAACGATAGTGCATCTTTCGATCGGGTGACATCACCCAGACTGTATCACGTCCGGCTTTTTCAGCATGGCCCGGATGCGGACCCGCACGCCGAGCTTCGCGCGCCAGAGCGCCAGGACCAGTCCGGTCGGGCCGGCGCCGACAATGAGCAGGTCACAGCCGTTCATTGGACACCTCCGACGCACAGCGTTCACCGAGCAACAGCATTTGGACAGTCGCTGCTGTCGTTATCCCGCGAGGATGGCGTCCCGACGCCGGTTGCATGAACCTCGCGAGCGGCCCGAAAGCCCGGCTTACCGGCGATTTGCCAGGCCCACGGCGGTCGGCACTCTCGTTGTTGTTTCGATTGCGAATGTTGCATTTCGTAATTGCTCACCTGGGGCAGCAATGCCTCGCCACGAGCCTTG
>CALFNB010000187.1 GCA_937902425.1 uncultured Acetobacteraceae bacterium
TGCCGTCGACTGGTTGATCTTCGGGATCGAGTGAGATGTGGGCATATGACAGGGGCGGATGTGTTATTGGCGAACCACCTCCGACTGGTGCGGAACAGGAGATTGATGGTCCGATGTGACCGCCGCGAATGTCATTGCGGTGGCCGATAAGCTCGATCCGCGATCGTCCACAGGAAGTCGGTATGCAGCAACCCCTTAAAGATCGAATTGTCGAGCGCTATGTTCGCCAGACTGTCAGGCCCGGTTTGCGTCATATAGGAGCCGGTTGGCCAGGTCGCGCGAATATGGCAATCGCGGCAGTTCGTGGCCACCGGGTGCGAAGCGAGTTCGATATAGGGGTTGTACGCGATCGGTAAGGAGTTTCCTCCAGGCGTGCTTGTGATCCCGTATTCGGCGGTCATGAGGTAATGCGCCCACGGTCCCTTGGCCCGTGGAATGTTTGGACGGTCCTTCGCGTATGGGCTGGCCTCCGGGTCGGGATGCCACCACACGGTTTGCAGCGTCCAGGGCGGCATTTCCTTCGTGACGATGTGGCTCGCTATCGACACAACATAATCGCCAGGCTGGAACAGACGCTGGTGTACCCAATAAAACGAGGCGTCAAGCAGTACCTGGTCGTAGGTGCTCAAGGCGTCGTAATCCGCCTGAGAAAGCTGTTTGAAATAAAACTCCGTGAGCGGAACGACTTTGGCGGTCGGGTAGGTGGTGGGGCCGAGCGCCGGCGGCGTGATCGGATTGATCTTATTGGTGTCGGGGTCATACGCGAGGACGTCATAAAGGTACGTGACCGACGCCGTCTCACCCGGAGGTATGACCGTCCGCGTCGGATCGATGGCCACCGCCTGGGTCCATCGCCCGGCATTCTCGAAACCGACATAGGTGGTGTCGGGGTTGGCGGATTGGTCGTAGCCTTTCATGTCGTAAACCGGCAACGCCGTCAGACCTGTCTTCTTCACCGGCCAATACATGTGTTTGAGGACGATCGATCGATGATCTGTTCCATCGATGTCGGTCTTCCCCGCCTTGAGCAGAGCGTCGAGCGTCGCGCCCAGGTAATATCCGCGACCTCGGATGGTCTTGTAGGCCGGTGCTGAGTAAGCCTCCGAAACCAGCATCAGGTCGCCGTTGTTCTGGAAATTGTCGCCGTCCGGAATATTGGCGGAAAGCGTGATATTCGCCAGAGCGGCCTTATGTTTCTCTCGGACCGCTTCCGGGATCTTATAAAACGGGATGGTAAGCTTGATCAGCGGATTGTTGGCTATGTTGATCGTCCGCAGTGAGCGGCTGGCTGTTTGCACAGGCGGCCCGACGTTCTGGGGCCCTTGCGCGCCAGCAACGAACCGCGCGAAGGTCTGGGTGGCGATCGGCCATGAACGCCACAGCGGCCAACTGGCATTATCTTTCGGGTGCCAGGGCTGGTTGATGCCAGCCCATAGGTACCACCCGTGCTGACGCACGCCGGCCATGTCGCGATCCGTCACCATTTTCTCAAGCACTCCGGCGCTGGCCGGGAAATGGTAACCCGACGGGAACGGGACCGGTTGCATCCCCGGCGAACCCTGACTCTGGGCTGAAGCCGCCGAGACGAGTGCCGCGAACAAAGCAATCATTGAACCGAAATGAGCCGCGAGGGACTTCATGGCATCGTCCTTCCCATGCAGGAGGTAACCGAGAGCGAAGCTGGGCTACGAGGTGAGCCATGGTGCACGAAACGACTGGCATACGCAAATGGAGCCCTTCGTTGTGTGGCGGAGTTTACCGGATCTCCGGTTCAGCGGTCAAAAGCCGCCTTGATCATTCCCAATCAGCATCCTGTTGGTGCACGCCAATTCTGGCCGTGGAAGTATTTTGGTTTTACTGATTTCGGTTTGGGTCCCCCATCGACCCTCAGCAACACCATGCCTCGCGGTACGGCCATTGAGGCAGTCTCCTGACCAGGTCATGCGGCCAGCGGTCCGGCATCTCCCAACGACAGTTGGACCTCGTAGATCGTCCAATTTCCTGTTGGATTTGCTTGAGTTATCGTGTTTGCGAACGATGGCGGCGTTTAGTGTCCTCCTGAACCCGGGTTTTTGAGGTCGTTTCGGTGTTAAACTGGCTATTGGGAGTCCCGGCATGTGAAGTTTTGAGCGCCTCTCCCGCCGAGATTTCCCCGCGAGTGAATTTACCGAGCTTTACTTTGGCCTCGTCAAGATGTGCCAGGAACTCCGCACTCAAAGTCTTGCATTGCCTGGGCGCGTCCGACCAACTCCGCGGATTTTCAGGAGGATGTCCGATATGGGCCCAAAGTTCTTCAAATTCACGGTCGATATTTGCCGCGCGGTTCTCGAATTCATCTTTATCAGATTGATGCCAGGGGCAGCTTGCGATATATTGACGGATCGTCGTGCGAAACGCTCGCGCCAGTTCGGAATCGTAGCATGATTCAATGACATCGTAGGTCAGATAGCAGAATTCGACAAAAGTAAAAATCGTTTCGGTTCTGCCGGCCAACAAATCTTCATCCTCCGCGTTCGCGGAGTTAAGACAGCCAACAGCACCATTGTCACGCGTAAGGCAAGCGTACAACGCGTCGCCAACCTTTTAAGCGCCTTGCGAAACGACAACGGAGTTCGCCCCCTGGGTATCGTCCGGTGAATCTGTCCACGAAAATAACCGCCGGTCAACACGAATATTTGTTACAGTTCGCGAAGCGCCCTCAGGTCGTTTGTCATGCAAATGGAACCGGTGATCGTTGCAAGGAGACGGCCCCTCCGTGCCTCGGGCGGCACCTGTCGGAGACAGTGGAAGGAACCAGGGTCCGGTGAGCTTCGTGCGTTGGCTCTGGCCGGTGAGCGCCACGTCCCATCACGACAGACCAAACATGGCCGAGCATCAAGGTTCGCCCCGACCTGCCCGTTTCCCCAACTCGCCCCGCTGACATCCCCCCGACTCGTGCTACCCTCCCGGTAGATTCGACCGTCAGGAGGGAACCACCATGGCCGCATCCAAGCCGAACGCCGGCGACGTCACCGACCGCAACCTCGCGCTGGAGCTGGTCCGCGTCACCGAGGCCGCCGCCCTCGCCGCGTCCAAATGGATCGGACTGGGCAAGAAGAACGAAGCCGACGGCGCGGCGGTGGAGGCCATGCGCAAAGCCTTCGACACCGTCGAAATCTCCGGCACCGTGGTGATCGGCGAAGGCGAGATGGACGAAGCGCCGATGCTGTTCATCGGCGAGAAGGTCGGCGCCGGCGGCCCGCCCATGGACATCGCCGTCGACCCGCTGGAGGGCACGACGCTCACCGCGAAAGGCGGGCCCAACGCGATCGCCACCGTCGCCCTGGCCGAGCACGGCAACTTCCTGCACGCGCCCGACATCTACATGGACAAGATCGCCGTCGGCGGCGGATTGCCCGAGCACGTGATCAACCTCGACGACCCGGTCGCGAAGAATTTGCAAAACCTCGCGCGGGCCAAGAAGTGCGCGGTGTCCGATCTGGTCGCCTGCATCCTGGATCGCGACCGCCACAAGGAACTCATCGCGAAAACCCGGGAGGCCGGCGCGCGCATCATGCTGATCAGCGACGGCGACGTGGCGGGTGTGATCGCGACGACGATGCCGGAATCGCTGATCGACATTTACCTCGGCTCCGGCGGCGCGCCCGAGGGCGTGCTGGCGGCGGCGGCGCTGCGCTGCGTCGGCGGCCAGATGCAAGGCCGGCTGATGTATGAGGAAGAGTCGCAACGCGATCGGGTCCGCTCGATGGGCCACGCCGACCCGAACCGTTGTTTCACGTGCGAGGAAATGGCCAAGGGCGATGTGATGTTCGCCGCGACCGGCGTGACCCCGGGCGCCATGCTGCGCGGGGTGAAGCGGTTTGGCGGCGGCGCGATCACGCATTCGGTGGTGATGCGCAGCCGCTCCGGCACCGTCCGCTATATCGAGGCGCACCATAACTTCACCCAGAAGACCTGGTGGGAGGCGCCGTAACGGCGTTGACCTCTGACCGCCTGGAGCCAGTCCCCCTCGGTCCCGTATTGGGCGTCGAGCGTGGCCTGAGCGGCCGGCGCTGGGTTTGGCGCACCGGTGAGGATCGGGTCGCGTTCGGCATAGCCCAGAGGCTTGAGGTGCCAGAGATCGTCGGCCGGTTGCTCGCCGCGCGCGGGATCGGGATCGAGGCGGCGGCGGCGTTCCTGGAGCCGACGTTGCGCGTGCTGCTGCCCGATCCGTCGTCGCTGATCGACATGGATGCGGCGGCGGAACGGCTCGCCGACGCGGTGGCGGGCGGCCAGACGGTCGGCGTGTTCGGCGATTACGACGTCGATGGCGCGTGCAGTGCCGCGCTGATGGTGACGTGGCTGCGCGCCATGGGCTGCACCGTCGTGCACCACGTGCCGGACCGGATGCGGGAGGGCTATGGGCCGAATGGTCCCGCGCTGCTCGGCCTGGTGGCGAAGGGTGCCCGCCTGATCGTCTGTGTCGATTGCGGCACCGCCGCGGCGGAGGCCCTGGCGGTGCTGGCCGGCCACGCGGACGCGATCGTGCTGGACCACCACAAATCCGAGGGCCCGCCGCCGGCGATCCTCGCCACGGTCAATCCGAACCGGCTGGACTGCACCTCGGGGCTGACCATGCTGTGCGCCGCCGGGGTGGCGTTCCTGACCGTGGTGGCGGCGACGCGCGCGTTGCGCCGGCGCGGATGCTTCTCTGGGCTGGCGGAGCCCGATCTGATGGCGTTGCTCGACCTGGTGGCGCTGGCGACGGTGTGCGACGTGATGCCGCTGAGTGGGGTCAACCGCGCGCTGGTGTATCAGGGGCTGCGAGTCATGGCGCGCCGCGCGCGTCCGGGCGTCGCCGCGTTGCTGGAGGTGACCCAGGCACGCCACAGGCTGTCGGCGTTTACCTGCGGCTTCGCGCTGGGTCCGCGCATCAATGCCTCCGGGCGGATCAGCGAGGCCGATCTGGGGCTGCGCCTGCTGCTGTGCGAGGACCGGATCGAGGCGCTGGCGCTGGCGGAGCGCCTGGACGGCATCAACCGCCAGCGCCAGGAGGTCGAGGCGGGGATGCTCGACCATGCCATGCACGCCGCCCAGGAGCAGGCGGAGGCAGGCAACGCGGTGCTGGTGGTGGCGGGGGAGGGATGGCATCCCGGTGTCGTCGGCATCGTCTCGGGGCGGATCAAGGAGCGGTTCAACCGGCCGGCCTGCGTGGCGGGGATCGCCGAGGGAACCGCGAAAGGCTCGGGGCGATCGGTGCCGGGGATGGATCTGGGCTCCGCGGTGATCGCGGCGCGTCAGGCGGGGATCCTGACGACCGGCGGCGGGCATCCGATGGCGGCGGGGTTTTCGCTGCCGGCGGACCGGATCCCGGCGTTCCGGGCGTTCCTGAATGAGCGGCTGGCGGCGGCGGCGGCGCTGCCCGGCGCGGTGGACCTGCTGGTCGAGGGCGCGTTGTCGGTGCCTGGCGCGACGCTGGACCTCGCGCGGCACGTGGAGCGGTTGGCACCGTTCGGGGCGGGCAACGACGAGCCGGTGCTGGTGCTGCGACGCGCCCGGGTGATCCGGGCGGACCGGGTGGGGCGCGAGGCCGGGTCGATCCGGGTGTTCGTGGAGGGCGAAGGCGGCGGGCCTCGGTTGAAGGGGATGCTGTTCAGGGCCCGCGACGGGGCGTTGAGCGAGGCATTGCTGAGCCGGGACCGGGTGCCGCTGCACCTGGCCGGATATCTGCGGGTGGAGGCGTGGAACGGGGTGGAGAACCCGGGGTTCATCATCTCCGACGCCGCTTTGGCGTGACGATTGGCTTGACCGGGACGGGTGGGTCCGCTACCCACCGCCGGCCCTGCTCAGGGCACGCGGTCCCGTTCGTCTAGAGGCCCAGGACACCGCCCTTTCACGGCGGCGACACGAGTTCGAATCTCGTACGGGACGCCACGCCGATTTTT
>CALFNB010000188.1 GCA_937902425.1 uncultured Acetobacteraceae bacterium
CAACCGGTTCAAACCCAATCGATCGCGTGCGAAATCCACTGCCGCGCGGCCTCCCTCGGTCGCGAGGCCGCGCCCCCACCATGGTTCGTCAATCATATAACGCAGTTCGGTTTCCTCGATCTCCGGCAGGAATCTCAGCCCCAGATGGCCGATCAGCCGGGCGCTGCTTTTCTCTACGACCGCCCAGGGCGCGTAGCCACCCTCGATCCAGGCGTCGTGCCCCCAAAGTGTCCGAACCCTGCCGGCGGCTGCCTTCGCGCCCGCTTCTCCCCCCGGAGGATTGCCGTGTTGCCGCCCTTTGCGGCCTGCGCGTCAATGCTTTTCATCATGCCTGCCCCGCGACGGCGGCATAAGCCTCCAGGTCGGCGGGTTCAAATGGACGCAGATAAAGCCGCTGTGTCTCTGGCATCTCGTGCTCCGCTCGCCGGAGTGCTGGCGGCCCGCGGCCCTGACCGTGGTGCCATGCCGCCCGAGATTACCCGATGGGCGTCACGGGTAGAAGCGTTCGCGCGGGCGACGGCGGAACATGTGTCATCGGGCGTGCCTTCGACATCATTGACTCTCTCGCGCGGGGGACGCCGTATTGCACGGTCACGCAGGGCGTTCGTCGTCATTGACTTCGCCGCGCCCACGGTTATAACCCGCGCTTCCCAGGCCGCCGGGTCCGCCCGCCGGCCCTTACCGCCTTGGAAAGTCGTTCGCATGTTCGCTGTCATCCGCACCGGCGGAAAACAGTACCGCGTCTCCCCCGACATGGTGCTGAAAGTCGAAAAGCTGGAAGCCGAGGCCGGCGAAACCGTGACCTTCAACGACGTACTGTGCGTCGGCGGCGATGCGGGCCTGACCATCGGCGGCCCCACCGTTCCCGGCGCCTCGGTCACCGCGACCGTGATCGCGCAGGACCGGCTGGACAAGGTCATCATCTTCAAGAAGCGCCGCCGGCAGAACAGCCGCCGCCGCAACGGCCATCGCCAGCACGTTACCGTGCTGCGGGTCTCCGGCATCAACGCGGCCTGAGGAGAATCTCCCTATGGCACATAAGAAAGCAGGCGGGTCCTCCCGCAACGGGCGCGACACCGAAGGCCGGCGTCTCGGCGTCAAGAAGTCTGGTGGCCAGAGCGTCATCGCCGGCAACATCCTGATCCGCCAGCGCGGCACCAAGTGGTATCCCGGCACCAACGTCGGCCTGGGCCGCGACCACACGATCTTCGCCCTGGTGGACGGAACGGTGGAGTTCCGCCGCAAGTCGGATGACAAGGTCCACGTATCCGTCGTGCCGCGGCCCGCGCTCGCAGCCGAGTAATCCTCGCGGCCTCCCGCGTGCTTTGATCATGGGGGCCGCGGCCCCCATTTTCATTTGCGAGACCCCATGAAGTTCCTCGACCAATGCAAGATCTACCTCCGCTCCGGTGACGGCGGCGATGGCGTGGTCGGGTTCCGGCGGGAGAAATATATCGAGTTCGGCGGTCCCGACGGCGGCAATGGCGGCCGCGGCGGCGATATCGTGTTCGAGGCCCAGGAAAACCTGAACACGCTGATCGACTTCCGCTACACGCAGCATTTCCGGGCGAAAAAAGGCGGCAATGGCTCGGGTGCCGACCGTACCGGCGCGGGCTCGCCCGATGTCGTGGTCAAAGTCCCGATCGGCACACAGGTGTTCGCCGAGGATCAGGAAACGATGCTGGCCGACCTCGACCGGCCCGGCAAACGCGTGACGCTGCTGCGCGGCGGCGACGGAGGATTCGGCAACGCGCATTTCAAGACGTCGACCAATCGGGCGCCGCGCAGGGCGACGAAGGGTTGGCCGGGCGAGGAGCGCTGGGTTTGGCTGCGGCTGAAGCTGATCGCCGACGCTGGGCTGATCGGACTGCCGAACGCCGGAAAGTCGACGTTTCTCGCCGCGACGACCGCCGCGAAACCAAAAATCGCCGACTATCCCTTCACCACGTTGCATCCGCAGCTTGGTGTCATCCGGTTGTCGATGTCCGAGGAATTCGTGCTCGCCGACATCCCCGGCCTGATCGAGGGCGCGCATGAGGGTGCCGGCCTGGGTGATCGGTTCCTCGGCCACGTCGAGCGTTGCGCGGTCATGCTGCATCTCGTCGATGGCGCCGCTGGCGACGTGGTCCGCGCCTGGCGGACGGTGCGAGAGGAACTCGCGGCATATGGCGGCGGTCTCGCGGAGAAGCCGGAACTGATTGGCCTGAACAAGATCGACGCGATGACACCCCGGGAAACTTCGGCGCGCGCGGCGGCGTTGCGCAAGGCTTCTGGGCGACCGGTGATGCTGCTGTCCGGCGTGACCGGTCAAGGTGTGCCCGAAGTTTTGCGAGCGTTGCAAAACATGATCCACGACGCGAGGCAAAAGGCCGCCGCATGACCCCGTCGCTCGTCACCGCCCGCCGCGTGGTCGTCAAGATCGGCAGCGCGCTGGTCGTGGACGAAAAAGCCGCCGCGCCGCGCGCCCTTTGGCTCGCCGGGATCGCCGAGGATATCGCGGCGATGCGGACCCGCGGGACGGAAGTTATCGTCGTCTCCTCAGGTGCCATCGCGCTGGCTCGCCGAGCCCTGGGCCTGACGCAACGACGGCTGAAACTGGAGGAAAAGCAAGCCGCCGCCGCGGTCGGGCAGATCCGGCTCGCGCAGGCCTGGACCGAGGCACTGTCGGCGCGCGGTCTGACCGCCGCCCAACTGCTGTTGACGTTGGACGATACGGAAGATCGCCGTCGTTATCTCAATGCCCGCGCCACGCTCAGCACGCTGCTTACGCTGGGGTGTATTCCGGTAATCAACGAGAACGACACCGTCGCGACGGCCGAGATCAGGTTCGGCGACAACGATCGCCTCGCCGCGCGAATGGCGGAGATGGTCCACGCCGACGTCCTGGTGTTGCTGTCCGATATCGACGGCCTCTACACCGCCGATCCACGGCGCGATGCGGCCGCCGAGCACCTGCCCGTGGTCGCCGCCCTGACGCCGGAGATTGAGGCCATGGGCGGAGAGCCGCCGCCCGGCTACTCCTCGGGTGGGATGCGGACGAAGCTGGTGGCGGCACGGATCGCGACCCAGGCCGGTGTCGCGATGGCGATCGCCCAGGGGAACGTGGAGCGGCCGTTACGGGCGTTGGAGGAGGGCGCGCGCTGCACCTGGTTCCTGCCAACGGCGGACGGACCCTCGGCGTGGAAGCGCTGGATTTCGGGATCGCTGGCACCCCGAGGCGTGCTTACCGTCGATGTGGGCGCGGCGAGCGCATTACGCGATGGGCGCTCCTTGCTGCCGGCCGGGGTGCGCTCGGTCGAAGGCACGTTCCAGCGTGGCGACCCGGTGCTGATCCGCGGTCCGGACGGGGAGGCTCTGGCGCGAGGGCTGTCCGCCTACGCCTCCGAGGACGCCGCGCGTATCGCCGGGCACCGCTCCGGCAATATCGAGGCCATCCTGGGTTGGCGCGGCCGGGATGAGATCATCCATCGGGACGACCTGGTGATGTTGGACGCGGGAGAGCGGTGACAGGCGTTATCGTGCGCCAGAAATCCAGCCGCGTGCGACCCGCGTGTCGATGTCGGTGACGACATGCCCGACCGGCAGCACGCGATGCGTCACAGTCGCACCCGCACGGTTCAAACGTTCCGCCAGACGGGCACCGTCGCCAGGAGACCGCCGACTGTCTTTCTCGCCGTCGATGATCAGTACCGGCGTGCCGCCCAGATGGATTGACCGATCCTGGGAGAACGGAGACAGGGGCCGCAACAGGATCGCCCCGGAGAACAGCGTGGGGTGTGTCAGAAGCAGGGCGGCCGCCATGATCGCACCGTTCGAGAAACCGACAACGACCGGGCGTTTGGTAAAGCCATGGTCAGCGCAAGTGGTCTTTATGAACTCAGCCAGAGCCGGGACTCGCGCGGCTATGTCGACTTCATCGATCGACCGGCCCGGATTGCGGTGAAAGAACGCGAAGCCGCCGTCGATCTCGACGGTCCCACGGATGGCGAGCGTTGATGTTCCCGGGGCCAGTTCCGCGGCCAACGGCACAAGGCTGCGCTCATCGCCACCGGAACCGTGTAGCATCACCATCAGGGGCCGATCCGGCGTGGTGCCAGGAATGAACAAGTGGGCTGACGGGACCATTCTGTTTTACTCCGCCGCCCGAATCCGTTGCCGTTCCAACGTCGCGCGGTCAAGTTTATGGAACTCGCCGCCTTTGAGGATCGCCAACAGCCGGTCCGTCTGTTGCAACAGTCGAACATCCGCGACCGGATCGCCGTCGACCAACAGCAGGTCGGCGAGGAAACCCTCCCTCACCTGTCCGGCTTTCTCGCCCATCCCCATCAGTTCGGCACCATAACGGGTCGCGCAGACCAGAGCCTCGTTGGGAGAATATCCCAGGTGGTTAACGAAGTGCTCGATGTCCCGGGCGTTTTCACCCTGAGGGGTACGAGCGAAACCGTAGTCGCCACCAATGACCACGCGAATGCCGCGCTTCTTCATTTCGGGATACGCGCGCGACGCCGCTTCCAGGCCAAGCGCGATCCCCTTTTGCACGCCCTTGTGGATCGTGCCCTCCGGCGCTTCGTGCACCGCGGCATGCAGCAGGCCAATCGCCGGGCCGACGAACACGCGGTCCTTCACGGATTCCAGCATGTCCAGCGCTTCCTCATCGGCGTGCTCGCAGTGATAAATAACGTCCACCCCACAACGGACCGCGCGTTTCACCGACTCCGATGCGCGGCAATGCGCGTTGACCAGCCGGTCGTAGTCGTGCGCGGCGGTGACCCCGGCGCGGATTTCCTCCTCGGTCATCACCGTGCGAGGCAATACCCCGGTGCGTGTGTGGTCATCGCCGGAAATGTTGAGCTTGATACTGTCAACATTCTCACGCACGCACAGCCGGGCGAGTTTCATGACTTCGGTCGGACCGTCGGCGACCATGGCGAAGCTATCGCGGAACTGGTGCGCGCGACGCTCATCGCCCAGACCGCCGGTGACCGTGATCTCCGGGCCGCAGGCGCGCAGGCGCGGTCCTGGAAGCTCGCCCGCGTTGATCGCGTTGCGGATGACGACGTCGATCCGCAGTTTGGCGCTGGCGGCGCTGTAAGCGCCGGTGAACCCGTGATCGAGCAGAAGTCGTGCGTTGCGCGCGGCGATCAGCGTGTGTTCCTCGGGCGGCGTATCGCCGAGGTCGGTTGGGCGAGCACCGTTGATGAACGTGATATGGGCGTGGCCCTCGACGAGGCCGGGCATCAGGGTCCTGCCGTTGGCCTCGATCACCTCGGCGCCCGCGGCTTCAAGCTGCCCGACCTGCGTGGCGACGGCGCGGATACGTTCGCCTTCGATCAGGATATCGGCTGGGTAAGCGGCGGCGCCGGAGCCATCCCAAACGCGCGCATTACGAAACAAAATTCGGGACATTGTCGCCTCCTGTCTTCCTGGCTACGGCGATGGTGCGCGATCCAGCCAGACATCGTCCATTCGCCAGCCATTATACTGGCTGTTGACCATCAGCGTCAGACCCTTGACCCAGGGCTGCCAGCAGGTTCCGCCATGCCGATGATACAGGATGGGCCGCGCGAGTTCCTCCTGCAGGGTCTGATCGATCTCCCAGACCAACTGACGCCGGCGTAACGGGTCGGCTTCCCTGGATTGGTCTTCCATCTTCAGGTCCAACGCGGGATTGCAGTGACCCGTGTAATTCCGCGCCGATCCGCACACATGATTCTGTAGAAACACCACGTCAGGATCATCTGCCGCGGCGCCCAGAACGCTGACGCCAACAACATAGTCCTTCTTGATCAGTTTCGGCACCCAGGTGGCTGTTTCGGTCAGTTCCAGTTCTCCATCAAGGTAGATCTCCCGCAATTGGTCAATCAGGATCGTTCCGGGATCGCGGTAGACGGGCAGGTTGCGCACCGACATTTTGAACGGAATCCGATGATCCGGTCCGTACCCCAGCCGCCGCATGATCGCTCGCGCTTCGTCCCGGTTCTGCGCGACATTTCCAGCATAACCAGGTGCCTTCGCGAGCATTTCGCGCGGCAATCCCCAAAGCCCGTCTGGCCCAGGTTGCATTGCCCCTCCGATATCCCCCTCACCCTGGGCCAGAATATCGACGAACGCCTTGCGATCCAGCGTAAGCGCCATCGCGCGCCGGATCTCCGGGTTGTCGAACGGCGGCGCAGTCCGGTTGATGAGCATCCCGACGGCCTCGCTGGTCGGCGTGAGTTCGCAGAGTGCCTGGGGCGCCTGCGACTTCACGTCGCTCAACAGTGACACAGTCACCTCGTTGGGAAACGTCATATCGAACTTGCCCGCGATGAAAGCCAACAGCGCGGTCGAACGGCTCGGAATGATTGTGTATTCGATACCATCGAGATACGGACGCCCAGGCTTCCAATAGTCGGGATTGCGCTCGACCTTGATGCTCTGGTTGGGTTTATAGTCAACAAACCGGAACGGTCCGGTGCCGATCGGATGCAGCCGCATGTCGCGCGGACTGACGTGGCACGGATACATCGGCGCTTCACCCGATGCCAGCAGAACCAGCAGCGCGGGTTGCGGCCGTTTCAGGTGAATCGTTGCCTCTTGTGTGCCATTAACCGAGGTGCCGGCGATGTTGACCCACCAGCTTTCCCGGTAATTCAGGCGAAGCTTCTCCTTACCCTGATTGGTCAGCAGATCGAAGGTGCATTTGACGTCGTTGGCGGTGAACGGCTTGCCATCGTGCCAGCGCACGCCCTCTCGCAACTGAAAAGTCAACGCCATGCCGTCCGCGCTCCAGGCCCAGGAGGTGGCGAGTTCAGGACGGATGGTGCTGGGTTCATTGCGAGGGATGTGCTGGTCGAATATGATGAGGTTACTCATGACCCCCATCATCGGCATGATGACGCCGACGGTACCCTCCTCATGGATCGACATGCTGGCGGGACTGTCGCGGTGATAAACCCGAAGAATACCGCCAGATCTTTGCGCCAGCGCCGAACCGGCGAACAGCAGCGTCAGCAGCAGGATCAGCACCATCGAAATCGGAGTGCGTCGCGTCACGGAACGTCTCCTCCCGGTCTGTTGTTTTGTTGATGGGACCCGGCCTGAGTTCAGGCCAGTCGTCAAGCCGCGCCCACGCGCAACAGGCTCGTCAGGCGCGACACATCGGTGAGGTTTCGAAAATCGTGGATCAATGTGAGGCTCAATTCGATCTCCCGTTCCGGCAGATCGGAAGCCGGCATCAACGAACGATATTTAGCGTCGATATCCTCCCAGGAAATCCCCAGCGCGGCCGAGCCTTTCGGTTCGAACACCGTGTTGGAAACCGTGCGTCCATCGCGGGTGACGATGGTCACTGTGGCGCCTTGACGGTAGCGATTCAGGCTCTCTGTCGGTTCAGCGCCAACCCTGACCTTGTCGATAAGACCGTGGATCACCGGATCGGCGATCTTCGCCGGGCTCGCATGGTTCCATGACAAACCGCCATCAGCGGCACCCGCGGCGGCGAAGTACGCCGGACTGTGTGCCATATCGATCAGATTGGCCGGATGCAAAGGTCCACTCAGCTTTGTCATGCCCGGCCGATGCATCGTGATGCTGTCGATTTGATCCGGGGTGATGCCGGCCTCGCGCGCGGCATTGCCCGCTGCCTCGGCGATCGCATGATAAGGGTGACCGCCGGGCATCAGCTTGATCGCCATGTCAGTGATGATGTCCCAGCTTTTGCCCAGATCGCGGGTTGCGATTACGCCCGCTGTCCTGCCATCGATACCGCCGAACGCTTCAAAGAAGCCACGGGGCGTTTCGAGGATCCGCGCCTCGCCGACGAAGCCACGCCGGGCCGCCAGAGCCGCGTTGGCGCCATGCATCGCCGCCAGGCCCGCGTGGTATTCGCGTGAGAAACTGGTATCCGCGGCGGTCGCCAACCCGCCGATCGAAACCGCCGTCAGCGCGATGGTTTGGGCCATGCGCTCCGCGTCCAGGTTCAGCATCCGCGCTGACGCCACCGCCGAAGCGAACGCGGCGCCAAGACACCCATGAAAGCCGCGGTCCTTGAACCCAGGCGTGATCGCCTCGCTGATCCGGCCCGCCGCCTCATAGCCCAGAACCATGGCGGTCAGCACCGCCTCACCATTGGCGCCCTCGCGTTCCGCGAATGCCAACGACGCGGCGGTCAGTGGCGTACCGGCATGAACGATGTTGCGCAAATCGCTGTCATCCGAGGCAGCGGCGTCGCTCAGCACCGCATTGACCTGAACCGAGCTGGAGACAGGCAATTTCCCTCCCGCGTCGAACCAGACCGGCGCGTCCCCTCGCCCACCCCTCTCCTGAGCCATTGCCCGGATGATCCGGGAGGACTCGATGCCGGTACCGTACGCCGCGCTGGAAAGCGTGCTGGCGACCACCATCGCCGCGTGGTCCAGTGCCTGATCGGGCAGGTCGGAAACTTTCGTATCGGTCAGAAACGCCGCGAGTTGACGGGCCACGGTCATGGAACCCTCCCTCCACTTGTTCAGCGCACCATGCCACGATCTTGACCGAACGTCAGGATGCGCGCCCAATCCGGCAAGCCAACAGGGGAGAACGAACATGGCCTTCAACCTCAACCACGTGCATCTGAAGACCCGCGATCCCGCCGCGACGATTCGTTTCTACATCGAGAATTTCGGCGCGACGCTGAAAGCCAAAACGGATACCGGATTCAATCTGGATCTGCATGGGCTGCAATTGAATGTCACCGACCTCAATGCCGCGCAGAAGCACGAGCAGCATTACGGGATCGAGCACATCGCGGTGAACACCGACGACTACACCGGCACACTGGCGAGTCTGCGCGAGCAGGGAGTGCGCATCCTGGAGGAATTGCCGCGCGAAGTCGGCCGCCGCGTCTGCTTCCTGGAGGCTCCGGACGGCGCCCAGATGGAAGTGATCGAAAAAGCGTAGGAGTGCCGCGACGTGGCCCTGAAGGACAAAATCCCGCTCGGCATGTCGTTGCCACACCGCTCGCCGGACACATTGGCGATGACGACGGTCGCCGCGGTCGCCCGACGCGCCGAGGAACTTGGCTTCCGCGACTTATGGGTGACCGAGAACACGATCGATCAAGGCACGTGCTTCGATCCGGTGGTGATCCTGACCTACGCGGCCGCGATCACGAGTCGCATCCGGGTCGGTGCGTCGGTGGTGGTCTTGCCAATCCACAGTCCGCTGATGGTGGCTCATCAATGGGCAACGCTCGACTTCGTCAGCGGGGGGCGGGCAGTTCTGGCCGTGGGTCTGGGGCGGGATCATCATTACCGCGACTTCCAGATTCCCGTCTCTGGACGCGTGACTCGATTCCGCGAGGAGGTCGAGCTGATCAAGGCTCTCTGGACCGAAGACAAGGTCACCTATCGCGGCGAAATGTATCAGGTGGAAAATCTGTCGTTGGGAACGAGGCCCGCGCAAAGGCCTCGCCCACCGCTGTGGATGGGCGTTGGTCACCCCAATGCCGTCCGCCGCGCGGCCCGGATAGCCGACGGCTGGATGGGCTCCGGCGGATCGAGCATCGCGGACTTCCAGACGTCCGTGCCGATCCTGAAACAGGAACTGGAGAAGGCGGGACGCGACCCGGCCACGTTCCCGATCTCGAAGCGCGTGTTCATGGCGGTAGACGAGCGGCCCGCCGTGGCGCGCGCCGAACTCAATCGGTGGTTTACCGAAGTTTATCACAATCCCGCCGGGACCGATGCGTCCGGCATCCACGGCACTCCGGAACAGGTGGCCGAACGCCTGGAGGAACTGGTCGCATTCGGTGCCAATCACCTGTTGCTCAATCCGGTCTCGCGCCACGCGGAGCAACTTGAGGCCGTGGCCGAACTCGCCGGCCTGAAATCGGGATAACGTTGGCGTGGATTTTGAACTTACCGCGGAACAGAAACGGCTTCGCGACCGCTGCCTGGAACTGGCGGCTGATTTCGCCACCCGTTCGGCCGCGCACGACCGCGATGCCTCGCATCCAATCGAGAATTACGACCGCTTGCGTAAAGAAGGATTTCTGCACCTGACGATCCCGCGACAGTGGGGTGGATCGGGATTTAACTTTCTTAGTCATACGATCGCTTATGAAGCGCTTGGCCGAGGCTGTCCCTCCACCGCGCTGGCGTTTAACATGCATGCATCGGTCGTCATGCCCATTCTCGAAAGTGACGAGGTCACGATCGAAGCAAAGCGGCGCATCGCCGATCTGGTGGTGCGGCAGGGCAAGATGATTGGCGGGAACTTCTCCGAAACCGGCCATACATCATTGATCGGAGAACGTCCTTTAAGCGTTCGGGCGCGTCCGGTGACTGGCGGCTACCGTATCACCGGCCGGAAGATGTTCGCCTCCATGATCCAGGCGGCCGATTACGTTCTGGTCCTGGTATATCCCGAATCCGCCACGACCCAGACCGCCGGAATGTTGGCGATGATACCGCCGGATGCCGAGGGACGCCGCGTGATAGCCAACTGGGATACGTTAGGGATGCGCGCCACCCGCAGCGACTCGCTGATCCTGGAAGACTGTTTCGTCCCCGATGAGTCGGTGTTCTATCGCTCCGACGACATCCGCCCGTTTCGCAACACCGGCGCGAGTTGGTTCTGGGGTTCCTACACGGCGGTTTACCTCGGCCTCGCCGGGGCGGCGTACGACGAGTTGCGCAAGGTCGTGACCGAAAGACGCCCGGAAGGATACGCCCAGCCCCTCGCGTGGCATCCGGACGTGCGCCGCCATATCGCGGAGCTCAGCGTCGACCTGGATGCGGCGCGGCTGATCACGTATCGTTCCGCATGGTTACGCGACCAGCAGGGCCCAACGCCCGAGGCCACCGCGGCGATGTTCCGCGCCAAGTACGTGGTCGGGGTGGCAACCAGCCGCATAACCCGTGTGGCTCTGACCCTCGGCGGAGCGCACGGCATCTTCAAAGGTTCACGTCTGGAGCAGCTGTTCCGCGATGGTGCCCTGGCGGAAATCCAGCCACCGCCAGCGGATTTCTGTCTGTGGAACCTCGGCCTGCATGAACTGGGCCTTGATGCGGTGGATGCGCTGCCGCCCATGCGGCCTCTGTAGTAATTCGAAAGGACACCGCCATGTCGCTCAGCCGGCAACTTTCCGGATTTGTCGCCGATCTTAAATTTGAAGACCTTCCCAGCGCGGTGGTGGACCGCGCGAAAGGTGTCACATTACAGGCGCTAAGTTCCGCGCTCGTCGCCCATGATATGCCGGCGACCCATCAGGCCCTGGCGATCATGCGTGAGGAGGAGGCAGGTGGCGCCGGCATCGCCACCGCGCTGTGCAGCGGCGAGAAATTCACCAAAGCCGGCGCCGCGTTCGTCAATGCCGAAATGATCTTCGCGGGCGGCAAATGGGACACGTTCCGCATGCTGACGCATCCGGGCATCGCCATCATGCCCGCCGCGCTCGCCGCCGCCGAGGCCACCGGTTGCTCGGGCAAGACCTTTCTCATCGCCATCGCCGCCGCCTATGAGGTCATGGAGCGCATGGCGTCGGAGTTCATTCCGACCGTGATGTCACGCGGCTTCCACGCGGGACCGGTGTTCGGAATTTTCGGCGCCGCGATCGCCGCCGCGAAAATCCACGGCCTGGATGCCGATCAGATTAATGGTGCGATCGCCCAGTGCGTGAACCTCGCAAGCGGCAATCTGGAAGGGATTCGCAGCGGCGGGCGTTCTTTGCGTGAAGGCGGCGCCGTCCGCAACGCACTGCTGGCCGTGGCGCTGGCGAAACACGGCATCCCCGGTGGCGAAACGACATTGGAAGGCGAGGCCGGATTTTACCATTCCTATACCGGCAATAATCTTGGCCAGCTCCGCTACAGCTTCACCGGTCTCAATCGCACCGACCTCACCAAAATCACCGAAGGTCTCGGCCAGGACTGGATCTTCCTGGAGACACTGTATCGGATCTACTCAACCGCCGGGTACAACATCGCGCATGTCGACGTGACGGCGAAGCTGTGCGAAGAGCACGACATCGCCTACGCCGACATCGACCGCATCGAGGCCGTCGTCAACTGGCTGGAGACGCTGTATCCAAGTCCCGCGTTCCCGGTTCGTGTCATCGAACATCCGCCGCGGGTCGGATCGACGCAGTATTTCTCGGCGTACGGTGCGGTGACCAGCGGCTATCCCCTGCTGCGCGGGGGCCAACCCGCGCCAGGAGAGACCGATCCACCGGAAGTTCTGGAACTCATGAACCGGATCACATTGATCCCGATGGCACACCGCACTCTGTTCGGCCCGCGTGTGACCGTGTTCACCAAGGACGGCCGCGGCTTCACCCGCGAAGGAACCGGCCGCGAATTCATCTGGAATTTCGAGGATGAGGCAGACCGCATCCGGCCCATAGCCTCTGGCCTGGCCATCACGCCAGAACGGTTCGAAGGACTGATCGATGCCTGCCGCACTCTGGAGCAGGCGGAGACCGCCTGGGAGCCGCTGATCTTGCTGACCATCCCCGCCTGATCCTACGCTCCCCTCAATCCACCGGAGGAGACCAACCAATGGCCGACATTCTCGGACTTGGGGTAACCCACTCCCCGCTGCTGCTCGGCACCGACCAACGCATGGCCGGGATCCTGGAGCGTGTGCTGCGAAGTCCGCGGCTACCGGACCATTTGCGCGAACCCTGTTCCTGGCCCGCGCCGATGCGACGTGAATGGGACGAGCATCGGGCCGGCCGCGCCGCCCCCGCGCACCGACAACGATCGATCGAAGGGTTCCGCGCCGCCCGAACCGCGCTCGTCGCATTCAATCCGGATTTCATCGTGATCTTCGGCGACGACCAATACGAGAACTTCCGCGAGGACGGCGTAGCCGCGTTCGGCGTCTTCGCATTGGATGAAATTGAATCACGGCCCTATGTCCGCACCGGAACCGCCAACGCGTGGTCAGAACCCGCCGACACGGTCATCAAAACCAAAGGCCATCCCGCCGGCGGCCGCCACCTCGCCAAAGCCCTCACCGAGCAAGGCTTCGACATCAACTGGGCTTATCGTATGCGTTACGAAAACGGGCTGCCGCACGCGTTTCTGAACGCGTTGTTGCTGCTCGATTACGATCGCGAAGGATTGCCCTGGCCGGTGGTGCCGTTTCATGTGAATTGTTACGGATCATCTACCATTTCCAAGAGAGGTGCCTTCGCGCACATCGATGGTACTGGCTCCGACGAGCCGGATCCGCCCGGCCCCAGTCCGGCTCGTTGTTTCGCGATCGGCGCCGCGACGGCTCACGCGTTCGCGGCATCGCCGTGGCGGGTCGCGCTGGTCGCATCATCAAGCTGGTCGCACGCGTTCCTGACTGGGAAGCACCACTATTTGTATCCGGACCTGGAGTCCGACCGCTCCCGCTTTGACGAACTGCGCGACGGCAGATTGTCCCGGTGGAAGAACCTTTCGACAGCGCAACTGGAAGATGCCGGCCAGCAGGAACTTCTCAATTGGGTCTGCCTCGCCGGTGCCATGGACGCCCTGGGCCGCAAACCCGACTGGGTGGATTTCGTGGAAACCTACATCTTCGCCGCACCGAAGGTGTTCGCGGTGTTCACCCCACCGCTCGCGCGCGCCGCGGAATAATCTCCTCGGAACGTCGCGACGATCATTCAATGATCGTCGCTTGCTCTATCAGCCTTTTTGCCACCTCCGACATGATCGAGCCCTCCAGCACGCGCTGCACGGCGCGCGTTTCCGCCTGTCGCACGCGCTCCAGACGCTCCAGTACAATTTCCAATCGGTCCGCGGGAACGACAACCACGCCGTCGGCATCTCCGACAATGACATCGCCCGGGTTCACGTGCACGTCTGCCAACGTAATAGGCGCACCCACGATCCCTGGCCCATTCATCGCCGGCGAGTTGGGTTGAATGCCGCGGCAAAACAGCGGTAATTCCGCGGCGATGATGCCGGCCTTGTCGCGCGCCAGACCATCGGTCACGAACGCCGCGACCCCCGCGTTCTTCATCATTCCGGCGGCGAGATCGCCAATCACCGCCGTCTTGGTGAACGCATCGTTCGCGCACACGATCACGTCACCCGGCCGAGCCTCCGACAATGCCGCGAACACCGCGAGCACATCCGCCGGATAAGCGAACGCGGTCATCGCCGGGCCCACGAAACTGGCGTTCGCCGGATCGACCGGCTTGATCCGGTAATCCAGCGCGCCGCGCCCGTCCATCGCGTCTGCCAGATGTGATGTTTGCGCCCCTCGGAAGGCCTCGATCAGCCTGGGATCAGGACGGCGAAAGCCGCGATGAATTGTCACGAGCGGCGGGTTGTCGAGCATGGTCGTACCTCCGATGGCGATCGGCACCCTGTCCCTCGCCCCCGCCACAAGTCCAGTACCTCTTGCCCAGAGGCCAATCGGACTGATAGCCGGTACCGTCATGATCGAGCTTTCCCCAGCCCCAGCCAAATTGCCGCCGGGCCGTCGCGTCTATGCCATCGGCGACATCCACGGCTGCGCCGCGCAACTGGCGAACCTGCACGCCGAGATCCAGGAGGATCTCGCGCGGCGCCCCATCGCCTCGGCGTTGTTGTTGCACGTGGGCGATTATGTCGACCGCGGCGTAGACACCCGCGGAGTTATTACCCGACTGCTTGGTGGCTCCCCCATTCCAGGCACCGAGATGGTCAATCTGATGGGCAACCATGAGAACACCATGATCGAGGCATTGAACGGCGAACGCGCCGCCGCCACCGACTGGCTGTTCACTGGCGGGCGTCCTTCGTTGCAAAGCTACGGCGTCGATCCGGACTCGCCCCGGGAGACCTGGCGCGCGCATATCCCGGACTCGCATATGGTGTTCTTGCGGGGCCTGAAACTCATGCACCATGAGGGAGAGTACGTGTTCGTTCATGCCGGCGTGCGGCCTGGCGTGCCGCTGGCCGAGCAGGCCCGCGACGATTTGCTGCGCATGCGCCAGCCCTTCCTCTACTCTGAAATGAACTTCGGCGCCGTGGTCGTGCATGGACACTCGCCGGTGAAGGCCCCGGTTATTCGCCACAACCGCATCGCCATTGATACCGGCGCTGTGTTCGGCGGTGAGATGACCTGTCTGGTGCTGGAAGGCGACCAACTCGGCTTTCTGACCGCCGACCCGATCGGCGAGCCGGTATCCATCGCGCATCGCTGAGTGACCAGGCAGACACTGTTCGCCGGCGTCCTCGCCGCGTTCGTCGGATTCGCAGCGTCCTTCGCCGTGGTGCTGCGACATCCGACGGCGGTCGGGGCGTTTCCGCTGAGCGGCGCGCTGATGGGAGCGGTTAATCAGCCCGACGGACGCGAGGCGGCGTCGATCACATTCCTGGTCACGGCGTCAGGGTTGAGCTTCTTTGGTATCAGCGGTGCATTCTGGGGATTGTCGGCGGGCGGTACGATGCGGGCCCTGGCCCATTGGCTGCCCAAATCGACCTGATCGATCAGCCCCGGAAGCCCATCGCGACCACATATAGCTCGCTCGACTCTTTCCGGCTCGCCGGCGGCTTGGCGTGGCGCACACTGACGAAATGCCGCTTCAGTACCTCCAGCATCGCGCGCTCCGAGCCGCCCTGAAAAACCTTCGCAACGAAGGACCCATCCGGAGCCAGCACCTCCCGCGCGAAGGCGCCCGCCAGCTCCGCGAGAGCCAAGATGCGAAGATGGTCGGTCGCCGCATGACCTGTCGTGTTTGGAGCCATATCGGACAGCACGAGATCGGCTTCCCCACCCAGTACCGCAGCCAGCCGCTCCGGCATATTGGGGTCGTTGAAATCGCCCTGGATCAATGTCGCGCCCGGAATCGGATCAATCGGTAGCAAGTCAACGCCCACCACCATTCCCGCGCCGCGCCGGATCGCCACCTGCGTCCACCCGCCCGGTGCGGCACCGAGATCGAGAACCTTGGCGTCGCGGTGGATGAGTTGGAATCTGTCGTCCAGTTCCAGCAGCTTGAAGGCGGCCCGCGACCGCCAGCCCTGCTGCTTGGCCGCGGTGACATATGGATCGTTCAATTGCCGCCGCAGCCATTCGGCCGAGGCCGGACTGCGCTTCTTCGCTGTCCTCACGTTGACCGTCAGCTTCCGCCCGCCGGGCGGAGCGCCGCTCTTGCTCATGACCCGAGACTCATGACCGGTCTGACATGCTCCGTCGACGCTCCAGCCTGGCGCGATCGGCGCGGATCATCCGCAGCAACATGCCCTCGCGCAGGCCACGATCAGCGACGACCACGTCGGGCGCCGGCCACATCGACGCGATCGCGGCGTAAATCGCGCAGCCAGGCATGACGAAATCCGCCCGTTCAGGTCCCACGCAAGGATGCAGCGCCAGCGCGTCACGATCCATCGCGCGGAGGCTGAACAGCGCCTCGTCCGCGTCCTGCCGGCTCAACGCGATGCCATCGACCAGTGCGCGGCGATACCGCTCCAGATTCAACACGACACTCGCCAGCGTGGTGACGGTGCCGGAGGTGCCCAGCAGGCGCACGCCTCCGTCGCGGATTTCACGGCCGATGCAATGCACGCCTTCGAACGCGACCAGCCGGGCGGTCACGTCCTCGACCATCGCATCGAAACCCTCCTCTGTGAAAGCGGTGGCGCCGAAGCGTTCGGCGAGGCTCACGACCCCGACCGGCAGCGAGGCGTAGCCGATCAGCGATGGCGGTCCACATCCCACTCGCACCCAGGCCAGCTCCGTCGAGCCCCCGCCGATATCGAACAACAACGCCCGCCGCATCGAACAACAACGCCCGCCGCCCACCCACTTCCAGCAACGGCGTGCACGACTCCAGGGCGAGTTCGGCTTCCTCCCGGCTGGAAATGACCCCCACATCCAGCCCAGTCTCGCGTTTGACCCGATCGAGGAACTCAGCGCCGTTGCGCGCACGTCGGCACGCTTCGGTCGCGATCGCGCGCACCATCCGGGGGCGAGATCGGGCCAGCCGATCGGCACAGTCCCGCAACGCGGTCACCGCCCGGTCCATCGCGGTGGGACAGAGCGCGCCGGAGTCGTGCAGGCCTTCGCCCAGACGGACGATCCGGGAGTAACTGTCCACCACCCGGAACCCGTTGCCCGAGGGCGTGGCGACCAACATGCGGCAGTTGTTCGTTCCAAGATCGAGCGCGGCGAACGCCGGCCCAAGGGACCGATGTTCTCCAGACCTCTGATCTCCGGCCAGCGCCCCTCCGATGGCGTCCGGCGATGTGGCATGTCTGCTCGTCATCGTACCATTGTCGTCCGTGCATGGCGGCGGGGGCAAGCAATGAATGTCGCCGTTCGCCAGATGGCGCAAATTTCACCTGTCGTCAGCCTCGCTCCGGTTGCAGCGCGCGCTTGTGAGCCTCAATCAACGGGTTAACCACCTGGAGCAACGCCCCGCGAGAGAACGGTTTACCCAGAAACGCGGTCGCGCCCGCGCGTAGCGCTCGTCGCCGCAACACATCTCCATCGAACACCGTCAGGATGACAATCGGCACTGACGCGTAACGTGGTAACTGCCGGATCTGCAGGCAAGCCTCGATCCCGTCGATCTTCGGCATGCGTAAATCGAGCAGCACCAGCGTCGCGAGTGTCTGGGTCGCGAGTTCCACCGCCTCAAGCCCATCGGCACACAGCAGCAAAGTCCGCCGGGGCTGCTCCAGCGCCGTGCGCAGCAGTCCGCGCATCATGGAGTCATTTTCGGCGATGATCAGGGTCTCGTCGAAGGGCTCGATCGCCAAGGTTGCCTCCGCTTCAAACAGTTGCATATTGCCCCGGATGCTATCCTGGCCCGGTTAATGCGACCCTAATCGGGCCGCCGTGGGAGGAACCTGATGCCCGACGACACCTTGGACGTTGACGGTTGGCTGCGCCGTATCGGGCATTCCGGCCCACGCGAACCGGCGCTGCCAACCCTGCGTGCCTTGATCGCGGCGCATACCGCGACCATTCCGTTCGAAAACATCGACGTGTTGCTTGGCCGCCCACCAAAGCTGGACCTGGGGTCGCTGCAACAGAAATTGGTCGCCAACGGCCGCGGCGGTTACTGCTTCGAGCAAAATTCCCTGCTGCTGGCCGGTCTCGCGTGCCTTGGGTTTCGCGTTACCGGGTTGCTGGCGCGCGTCATTCGGGGCATGGACGCCGACGCCTCCGGGCACGCGACGCATATGGTGGTGCGAGTTGATCTGCCGGAGGGTCCGTTCCTGGCTGACGTCGGCTTTGGCAACCAAACGCCAACGGCGCCGCTGGCCATGCGCCCAGGGATCGAGCAGGAGACACCACATGAAACCATGCGGCTCTGGCCGGTTGGCGAGGAACTGACGCTGCAGGCCAGGCTCGGGGAGGATTGGCAGAGTATTTACCGCCTGTCGCCACATCCCCGGCTGAGCGTCGATTACGAAGTCGCGAACTGGTTTACCGCGACGCATCCCGCCAGCCTGTTCGTCAACAACCTGATCGTCGCCCGCCCTGGGCCGGGCCGGACACGTCACACCCTGTTCAATGGCCAGGTGACCGTTCGCCGCCCAGGGGAGCGGACCGAGCGGTCCAGGCTCGCCGATGATGCCGACGCCCGTGGGATACTTGAAAGCACATTTGGACTGACCCTGTCCGACGCCGACCTGACCGACGTACTGGAGGCCCTGGAGCGCAAAGGCACGCGCGGCGCCACGCACCCGTTCTTCGCGTGATTTTCCCTTGGCCGGGACCATCGCGTCGCGGCGGGTCGTTGCCAACCTGATCGCCGATGTGGTGTGCTGGCACTGCAAGGGAGGGCTAAGCATGACGCAAATTTCGCAGTTCGTGCGGCGCGCGGTGCAGACCGGAGCGGATAAACTGGCGACCGTATGCGGCGACCGCCGACGCACCTGGCGGGAGTTCGACGACCGCATCGGGCGGCTCGCCGGGGCGATGCACGGGCTGGGGTTCAAACCGGGTGACCGAATTGGAATTCTGTCGTTGAACTCGGACCGTTATTTGGAATGTTTGTTCGGACAGTCGCTCGGCGGTTTCGTATTCGTTCCAATCAACACGCGGCTGGCGCCGCCGGAGATTGTGTTCTGGCTCGTGGACTCCGGCTGTGCCGCTCTGTTCGTCGACGATGCGTTCGTTCCGGTGTTACCAAGAGTGCTGCCTGACACGCCGGACGTGAGGCGAGTGGTTTATATTGGCGAGGGGGCGTCTCCGCCCGATCTTGTTGATTATGAAAAGCTGCTGGCGGGCGCCACGCCATTCGCGGACTCGATCGGAGAAAATAACGATCTCGCGGGTATCTTTTACACCGGAGGGACCACAGGCCGCTCCAAAGGCGTGATGTTGAGTCATAACAACATCATGTCCAATGCCCTGAACATCTTCCCGAGCACCATTGCCGATGAGGACACGCGGTATGTTCATGCCGCGCCGATGTTCCACCTCGCCGACAACGCGATGACCTATCTCGTGACCGGATTTTGTGGCACGCATTACTTCATGCCGCGGTATGAGCCGGTCGCGTTGATGAAGGTGGTCGAGGAATACCGGATCAACCTTCTGCTCATCGTACCGACCATGGTCAACATGCTGGTCAATCATCCGGACGTGACGAACCATGATTTGTCCAGCGTGGAACGACTGCTGTTCGGTGCCTCGCCAATGCCGGAGGCGGTGATACGGCGCGCCGCCGAGCTAATGCCAGGCGTGAAGTTCTGCCACCTTTATGGTCAGTCAGAAGCTTCGCCGGTCCTGACCGCGTTGGATCCTCGGTATACGTGCTTCGAGGGACCTTATGCCGGCCGCGTTAAGTCCGCGGGCCGCGCCGTGCTTGATTGCGAAATCCGGATTCACGATGAGGATGACAACGAGGTACCACGCGGCACGATCGGTGAAATCTGCGCACGTGGTCCCATGGTGATGTTGGGCTACTGGAAACAACCCGAAATGACGGCCGGCACGCTGCGCAATGGGTGGCTGCATACCGGCGATGGCGGCTATATGGATGAAGAGGGATTCATCTTCATCGTCGACCGTGTGAAGGACATGATCATCAGCGGCGGTGAGAACGTCTATTCGGCGGAAACCGAGGAAGCGCTTTACAGCCACCCGTCGGTGGCCGAATGTGCTGTCATCGGCGTACCGGACGACACATGGGGGGAACGGGTGCACGCGATCGTTCGCCTCAAGCCCGGTATGAGAGCGACCACTGAAGAACTGATCGCGCACTGCCACACGCTGATCGCCAATTATAAGTGCCCGCGGACGATCGATCTTCGGGAGGAGCCGTTGCCGCTGTCGGGCGCGGGGAAAATACTGAAGACGGAGCTTCGCAAGCCGTTTTGGGAAGGGAAAGAAAAGCGGGTCAATTGAGATCAGCGCTGCTTCTCCCGTCATGGCCCGGCAATGTCGGAAAGGCATGAGATTAAAGTTTGGGATGTGGCCGAAATCGCCCAACTCGTCATGCTCGCGCCTGGCGGGAGCAGCTGTGCCCGCGTCGTATTCAATTAGATCTGAGGTCGCGCGAGGGCCCAAAGATACTTGAGCCGGGCGCAAGCATGACGCGGAGAGCCAAATGCGCGGCCCGCGCGGCTTGACGCTTAAGCGATCGTGCCGGGCATAACGAACGGGCCGGTCATACAACGCCCACCCACGACGCGATTTAACGTCCGGGCCAGGTTGGTGCGCGCTTCTCGATAAACGCCTGGCGGCCTTCCGCGGCATCCTCGGTGAGTGCAAGAGTACCGATCTGTGCCTCCATGAACACCGCCGCCTGATCGAAACTCATGCTTTCCGTCTGGCGTAGGGCATATTTTCCACGCCGGATCGCCGTTGGACTCTTGTCGAGCAAGCGAGACAACAGCCAGCCGAGCTTCTCGTCGAGCTCGCTGGCTGGCACGACGTAGTTGACCAGACCGAGTTCCAGCGCCTCAGCCGCGGTGATTGGCTCTCCTGTCAGGGCCATCTCATAAAGCTTCCGGTTGGGGATAAGCCGTTGCAGCACCGCCATGATCTGCATCGGGAAGATGCCGACTTTCACCTCAGGCATGCCGAAGCGCGCATTATCGACGGCAATGGCCATATCGCACATGCCCATCATGCCCATGCCGCCGGCCATCGCATGGCCATTCACCCTCGCGATCAATGGCAGGGTCAGATCGCGAGCCTGTTTCATCAATTTCACGAATGGGATGCCGACCTTGGAGTAATCGTATTTGAACGAGCCTGATCCCGCCGACAGGTCCGCCCCCGCGCAGAAGGCCCGGTCACCCGCACCTGTCAGCACCACAGCCCGGATATCCGGATCGGATGTCGCCGCGGTAAGTCCGTCGATGATGCCGAACACCACCGCGTCGTTCATCGCATTGCGGCGTTCCTCTCGGTTGATGGTGATCCACTGCACGGCGCCGCGCTTCTCGACCAGGACGTCGGTCATGTGTGGCCTCCGGCGCGATATTTCGACAGGCTGCCGCCGTGCATGACCTTGCCGGGGAGCGAGTGGCCAACAATCTCCTCGGCCAGCCGTGCACACTCGATCAATGCGTCGAGGTCGATGCCGGTTTCGATCCCCATCTCCTGCGCCATGAACACGAGGTCTTCGGTGCAAATGTTTCCGGCCGCGCCCTTGTGGCCAGCGAACGGGCAACCACCGAGCCCAGCACAGGAACTGTCGAAGCTTGCAATGCCCATCTGCAATCCCATCAACGCATTGGCCATGCCAGTGCCGCGGGTGTCGTGCAAATGCAGGCCCAGTTTCAGGTCCGGCCACTTTTCGCGGATCGTTCCGACGACGCGTTGCACGGATGCCGGAGAGGCCCAACCGACAGTGTCCGCGATGCGCACACGATCGAGCCTGATGTCATACTCATCGGCCAGATCGAGCAACCTGGCGACGCAGTCGCGCACGGTATCCGGCGCGATTTCACCCTCGAAATTGCAACCGAACGCGGTCATCACGATGGCGGACTCGACCGGAATGCCGCGCGCCTTGAAGAAGTCCAACTGCCGACGCTGTTCGACCAGCGTTTCCTCGTTGTTCTTGTTGGTGTTGTGGATTGAGAACGTGTTCGACGTACTCATCTGAATGCCGCCGGTGATGTGCAACGGTGTTTGCACCGCGCGCTCGTAGCCGCGCAGGTTCAGCGCGATCCCGGTGTAATGCACATCAGGACGTTGGCGGATGGTTTGCGCGACCTCCACCGCGTCGGCCATTCCAGGCACACGGCGCGCGTCCACGAAGGAGACGCACTGCACGTCATGCAACCCGGTTTCCGCCAGGGCCTCACAGAACCGGACTTTATCTTCCGTGCTGATGGGGCCGGCTTCAATCTGAAAACCCTCGCGCGGGCCTTCCTCATGGATTTCGATCCGTTTGGGCAGATCGGTCATGGCTTCCCTCCTGGTGTGTTGATGGCATGATGCCGCGGCATGTGCCGGGAGGAAATCCATGCTTGAGGGAATTCGCGTTCTCGAACTCGGTCAGGTCCTGTCGGCCCCATTCGCCGGTGCGATCCTGGGCGATCTCGGGGCGGAGGTGCTGAAGATCGAACGCGTCGAGGGCGGAGACGATGCGCGGCGCATGGGCCCGGACTTCCGTCATGGCGACGCGCTGACGTTCCACATGGTCAACCGCAACAAAAAGTCCGTGGCGCTCGACCTGAAAAGCGGCGCTGGAATGGCGGACTTCGAGCGGCTCGCGGCGAGCGCCGATATTCTGATCCACAATCTGCGTCCCGGCGCGGCGGAGGCGCTCGGCATTGACGGGCCGTCGCTGACCGGACGGCATCCGCGGCTGATTTACTGCGCGATTTCCGCATTCGGCCATATCGGTCCCATGAAGGACCGTCCCGGATATGAACCGTTGATCCAGGCCTACAGCGGGCTCTCGAGCACCAATGGCGGTCCCGACGATCCGCCGATGCGTCTGGGTGTCGCGGTTTGTGATCAGGGCACCGGAATGTGGATCGTGATCGGCGCACTGGCCGCGTTGCAGCGCCGGCACCTCACCGGCCGAGGCACGATCGTGACCGCGTCGCTGCTGGAAACCGCTCTGGTGTGGGCTGCCCAGAGAGGCGATGCCTGGGTCAATGAGGGACGCATGCCACCGAAGCACCGCTCGGGCCATCCCGCGCTGGTGCCGTACGAAGCATTCGACGCCAACGATGGCCCGTTCATCATCTGTTGCGGCAACGATCGTCTGTTCGCGAAACTGGCCCGCGAACTGGGTAAACCGGAATGGAGCGAGGACGAGCGCTTCGCCACCAACCGCGCCCGCCTGGACAACAAGACCACGCTGGTCGTGCTGATGAGTGAGATTCTCCGCACGCAACCTCGCGCGTCCTGGATCGAACGGTTGGAAGCCGCGGGCGTGCCCGCCGCGCCGATCAATACGCTACCCGAGGCATTGAACGAACCGCAGGCGCGAGCCCTCGGGATTTTGCAGGACGTTCCCGGGGAGGATTACAGGCTGACTGGCTCAGCACTGTCGTTCGACGGCGTGCGGCCACCCATCCGCGGCGCGGCGCCTCGACTGGGCACCGGCACCGCGGAGGCTTTGGCGTCGGTGCGGCGATAACGTATGATCAGTGG
>CALFNB010000189.1 GCA_937902425.1 uncultured Acetobacteraceae bacterium
TACTCCATGAATTGAACGTCGAACGCAGCGACTCATGGACAGGGGATTCGGGCAAGGCTTCACGAGTCAAGATCAAGGGCCCCTGGTATAACATCCTCTGCACCGCATATGGCCGGTTGGGCCAAATGACCGAGGCAAGGATTCACGGCACACGCTGCCTGGAACTGAAGGACGCGGCGGTCACCCTGGGCCCGGTGCGAAACCTGGCGGACGTGCCGGTGCCCCCGTTCGATCCATCGCGCCCGGAACGGAACATCATCAGCTTTTCATTGTTCGGCGACAACGAGCGCTACATGCGACCGCGATCCTGAACGCGCGCGCCGCCCGGTTCATCTAATTTGGCTGGACCTGCACTTTCTTCATCGATGACAGCGTTCCCGCGCAGGTCGTACAGGCTCTGGGCTCGGAGGGCGCCCGACTGCTCAAAGTCAACGGGCTGCCGGTCGATCCGTTCGGCACATTCTGGCGGTTCCTGATCGCGGACGATCAGGAGGTGGATCGATATATCGTGCGCGACGCCGACTCGGTGGTGAACATCCGAGAATTTGGCGCGGTTCAGGAATGGCTCGCCTCCGGCCGCCACTTCCACGTGATGCGGGACAATTACGATCACGGCGAGCTCATCCTCGCGGGGATGTGGGGCGGTGTGCGCGCGGCACTTCCCCCGATCGTTCCGTGGGTGAGACAATACCTCGCTTCATGCACCGATCTGTTGGGTCGCACCGCCGATCAGGAGTTCTTACGCGATCAGGTCTGGCCGACAATCCGGACGAGCGTGCTGACCCATGACAGCCAGTTCGCGTTCGGCGAGCGGCGCGACTTCCCGGCCGTGGGCCGCCTGCCCGACGGCTGTTATGTAGGCTGCGATGGCAGACTCATGTTGAATCTCAGGCAGGCGCCGGTCGGTGTGGGCTGAAACCACCGGCGCCGGCGACCGACAACCAACCTTTTGGCCTAAGGTGTCTTGGTGTCGGAGGTTTCCGAGGCGAGTTGCGGCGTCTCCGTCTTGGCCGCGGCCGTGTCGGTCGCGGCGGCCTGGTTCCAGGACGTCGGCAACCCGAAACTCATGACTCGCACGGTCACGAACAGGAAGCCGACAATGACGCTGAGGGCCAGGAGACACTCGATGATCGAAAGACCGCGCCGGCCGGTGTGACGTTGCCTGCCTGGAAACAGCGGGGCAGTCATGAATTGGACTCCATTGAATGAGGTTGACCTTATGTGAGTGGGGGTAATGTAGGATTGGTTACGAAATTCTTGCGGATTCAACAACATCTCCGCGCTGGCGAGTGGATTACCAAGATTTGAGAATTCGTTAGACAGACTGACGCTTTCCCCGGGAAAACCGAGGAAAATCACCTGGATCGAATGATACGAAAGCCACCGAGATTGGAAAGGCTCAGGGTATTGTCCGCCACCGAATCTCGAATTCCAGGCCGGGCCGCATCTTTTCATGACAATTTTATATTTAATTATTCATACCCGATTGTAACGAAACGCCAGGCCAAATGACGACCTGGTTGCATCCCGCGGCGCGTTCAACTGCGCCATTTGACCGGGCGCAATGGCGGATGTGCCCTGATCGCCGCTTCATTGACCTCCGCGCCCCAACCGATACCGGTAGGCAGCAGAAGCTCGCCGTTCTCGATCGTCGGCACGACACTCACGAGGTCATTCTTCCAGGGCACGTCCTCGATATCGATCTCCATGACGCGGAAGTTCGGGATCGCGGCACACAGATGCGCGCTCATGAGGGATCCGATATGGCCGTTGAAGTTGTGCGGCGCGACATTCACCTCGTAGGCGTCGCACATCGCGGCGATTTTGTAAGACTCGAGGATGCCGTTCCACGCGACATCAATGATGGCGACGTCGACCGACTGGTTCTCCAGGAACGGGCGAAACTGGCGGCGTCCGTACAGGGATTCCAAAGACGCGACCGGTGTTCGCGAACTGCGCCGGATCGTCGCCAGTGCCTCAGGGTTGTAGCTGTCGATCTCCAGCCATGCGAGATCGAACTCCTCCAGCGCCCGCGCCAGCCTGATATAGCCCTCTGTCTTAAAATTGAAGTTCAGGTCCAGATGCAGGCCGACCCCGGGACCGGCGCCGCGGCGAAAGGCGGACAGCTCGGCGCGCAAGGCGTCGACCAGAGGCTTGTCGATATTGCACTCCGGCCAGCCGGGACCGTTGAAACCGGGCATATGGATCACCGGCGGGTCGACGTCGAACCGCATGATGTTGGTCTTCAGACCCTTGAACCCGCGCGCCGCGACCTCGGCGCCCATGCGTTCCACATCGCCCAGTGAGCGGATCGGATCGCAGCCGGTCCATTCCTTGATCCGGTCGGCGAAGCTGACGCACCAGGTGCCGCAATGCGACCAATACAGCCGCAGCCGGTCGCGGATAGGCCCGCCCAACAGTTCATAGACCGGAATGTTGAGCGATTTGGCTTTGATGTCGACGAGGGCGTTCTCGATCGCCGCGATCGCCTGCTGATTGATTCCATACGGCGATTGCCGCGTCAGGCCGTGCAGGAACGCGGTGATCCGCTCGACGGGGCGCGGATCCATGCCGATCAGCCGCTCACCCAGCCGCTGGAGGACGGTGGAGAGGCCCTCGGCCCCGAAGTTCTCCATGAATTCGGACCAGCCGATCAGACCATCGTCGGTGGTGATCTTCAGGAAGGAGAAATCACGCCATCCGGCGTTGCAGTGCAGATCCTCGATCTTCGCGATGCGCATGGCGTGGCCTCCGGTCTGGTTGCGCCGCTCGTGGGATCGAAGGACGGACATCCGTGTCTCCCGCGGCTTGCTCGAACGTCCCGGCCAGGCAGATCGCCGGCCGAGGCGTTCAGACCGTATTCCGGGACCCGCGCGAGCGCGTCAAGTGAGACCGGCGAGGCATCTGGTTCACATCGTCATGGCCAGCTTCTCACGAGCCTCCCGCACTGTGCCGCGTCAGGTGGCCCGGACGAGCCGGGCCATGACGATAACGGGGAGACGATAACGCGGGGACGTCGCCGTATGACCCCGCCGGCTCAGGCGACCCGGCGCGACTTTGTCCCGGCGCGCAAATCCTTCGGCACGCGGGCATTCACCCTGGCCGCCACCGCATCGAGTTTCGCCCCGGTCAGGACGAGAGGCGCGCAACCGAATGCCTCCCACCGCCGCATGCCGAAATCGGGATACAGCGCGATCACACCGCCCGCGTTGTCGAAGACGCCGCGGTCACCGTTTTCGAGATAGGATTCGACCGGCAGCCCCTCGGCGAGCAACACATCGTGTTCCGCCAGTTCCACGTGATAATAGATGACCGTATCCCACCGCTCCTGGACGATCGTCTTGCCATTGATCAGGTGTTTGATCGGAATCAGCGAACCATCGACGAACACCGCGTGATCGGGAGAGAGCACCAGATCGCGGGTCGGCGCTCGCGGCCCAAAGGCATGGGCGGACACGCGCACCGGCCAGACCTTCGATGGCTCCGAATGGCGGCCGCAGTCCACGTGGCGGTGACCGATCCAAACGACCGGAGAGCTGCCCGCGAACTGCGCATGCACGATATCGCCCGCCACGAGATGTTCCACCGGCACCTCGCCCGCCGCGGTTTTGATCAGCGTGCCAGCGGCGAAACAGGCCGCCTGCACACCCGACACCTTCACCGTCGCTTTGGTGTTGCCGACGTTTTCCGTGACGGCGAAGACCGCGCTGGCATAATTCAACGAAGCCGTGTTGAGCGTGATCGTCTGCACCACGGTCCCGAGAATGTCCTTCAGGTCCAGAATGTTGCCAGCCAACGTCGCCGTCGTGACGTTGGCGACGGTGGACATGACGAGGGTATCGCTGTTGCCGAACCCCGACAGGGTTCCGTTGAACGTGGCCACGTCATCGAGCAGAAGTTCACCGAAATTTGGGTCGAACGCGACATTGGCGGACAGACCCGACGGCAGTTCCAGGATCGTCCGCGTGCCAATGGCGTTGCCGCCGTCGATCAGGAATCCGCCGGTCCCCGAGTAGCCGCCGGTTATTTGCAGGTTGCTGCTGAAGAAGGGCACCGCCGAGTCAACGATAGTTCCGTTGTTGACGATGCTCTCGGCATACCCCCCGGACAGCGCCTGCAACACGAGCGACGCTCCCGCATCGGCCTGCAGCGTGCCGCCACCGCTGACACTCGCCGCCTGCGGCAATGTCAGCGTGCCGCCCTTCGCGTCGATCACTCCCAGGTCGACGATATTCGTCCCCGCGTCGAGGACGCCGGCGCCGGCGACAATGCCCGTGGCACCGATCGTCAGGCCGTTCGTGGGCGCCGCCAGCGTGCCGCCGCCAAGTGTGAGGGTGCCGTTGACAACCAGCGAGGTGGCTGCCTGGAAGTTTCGTCCACCCAACAGGCTCAGCGTGCCGGAGTTGGCAACCGTTATCAGGCTGTTATCGATCGTCGTAACGACGCCTTTGCCTGACGTCATCGCCGACGCCGTGCCGTTCAAAGTGATGGACGCGGCATCGGTGACAAGTGACGCGGTCAGAAACGCGAGAGTGCCGATGCCATCGGATTCCCAGACGCCGCCGGTCAGCGTTCCACCCGTCAAATTCGTCAGCACGACCGAGGATTGGATCGCCAGCGATTCGTTATTCGCGAAGATCGTTCCTTGATTGGTCAACGTCCCCGTATTGATGCTCAATGTCCCACCCGGCACATCGGCGGAGATCGTGCCCAGATTCAACAGAGCGAAGCCGCCGGCGACGGTACCTGTACCGTCGAGCAATCCGCCCGCCGCGATCGTACTGTCGCTGGTGATTGTCAGGGGACTCGCGTTCGTTACGGTAAGCGTTGATCCGGTATTAACGATTATGGTCATTTGAAGCCTTCCTGAAGATCACGAGTAAGTCGCCATCCTGCTCGACATAAGGAGACACGAGTGAGCCGCGGATACAATCTAAAACCACACGTCGTTTTGGATATGTACCGTGTCTTTGGTTTATGAATCGTTAATCGTTCTGGGTTTATTCATAAATGGCCAGACACCAGGCATCTACCCACCGTTCCGGCGCGCGGACTGACTGAGAACATACAATGCCACATTATTTCCATGGCCATTCCATGTTTACCAAATCGCGGCGGCGGCCGCCATGAAACTTCCGTTTATAAATCGTGAATCACGCCGACCACACCGTTCTTATAGAACGATTTACATTTGCCATCTCATGAGGCGGTCGATTAACGAATGATTAAAGATATGAGCGCCGGGAATGTCCAACCTTTCGCGCGGCGAAAGCGCCCAGGCCAGTCCGGCAGGCGCCAAACCATGTGGATTTGACGCCAAGGCCCCTCACAGCCCGTCATCCCCCGGCCCGAACGGAGAATCTGTCGAACCACATCGTGCTGAGCCAGACGGCCGAGCCGGACCATGACGGAGGTGATGCAGCGCCACGCCGTCAGCACCGCGGCAATGCAGCGCGAGAGCCAGCAGAGAAGGCCGGCCTTACCGTCCCCCGCTGACGGGTGCCGCGTCCGCCGGCTGCATCGCCCGCCACCGCGTCACGTTCCGCAGGTGGGCTTCCACGGTCCTGGCGAAGGCGTGGCCGCCCGATCCATCGGCCACGAAATACAGATCGTCGCTGTTCATCGGCCGGCTGACCGCGCGCAGACTGGCGACACCCGGGGAGCAGATTGGCCCAGGAGGCAGGCCCGCGTACTGATAGGTGTTGTACGGGTTGTCCGAGTCCAGATCGGCGCGGTTCAGCTTATGGTCCAGCACGCCGCTGCCGCCGCTGATCTCATACGCCACCGTCGGGTCGGCCTGCAGCTTCATTCCCATCCGCAGCCGGTTGAGATACACGGCGGCGATATGCGGCCGTTCATCGGGCTTAGCCGTTTCCCGTTCGACGATGGTCGCCAGGATCAGCAGGTCGCGCGGTGAGGTCAGCGGCAGGTTGGGCGCCCGCCCGGCCCATGCGGCGGCGAGTTCTTTGTCCATCGCCGCCTGGGCGCGCCTGAGAATCGCTTCACGGGCCATGCCTCGCTCGAAGGCATAGGTTTGCGGCAGGGCGCTGCCCTCGGGTGGCACCGCGATCAGGCCGGTGGCGGGCTCGGACGCCATCAGCAACCCGGCGATTTGTTTGGCGGTCAGGCCTTCGACGATAGTGATCTTGTGCTCGACCGGTTTGGCGGTGCGCAGGATCGCCAGCACGTCGGCGATCGTGGCTTTCGGCGGGAACTCGAATTCGGCGGCGCGGATACTGCCGTCGAAAAACGTGGCCCAGCTCAATGCCTCAAACGTGGTGGCGTTCTGGATCACTCCCGCGGCTTTCAGCGCGTCGGCGGCGGCGGTGGTGCCACCATGCGGGACGACGACGGCCTTCGCCTCCGGCAACGGTCCGGGTTTATCCCATTGCGCGCGCAGCCAAATTCCAGTGCCGACCGCCGCGCCACCGAGGATCGCGAACCACAGCAACGTCCACAGCAGGCCACGCAGCAGCCCACCCCAGAATGAGGGGCCGTCGTCCCAGTCCTTGTCCGGATCAGGCGGCGGAGCGGAAGATGACGGAGGCGTTGGTGCCGCCAAAACCAAAACTATTCGAAAGGGCCATGCGGATCCGCCGCTCCTGCGCCTGTTTCGCGATCCGGTCGATCACACTGTCCCGACTGGGCTCGTCGAGATTGAGCGTTGGCGGCGCCACGTTATCGCGAATGGCCAGGATGGAAAAGATCGCCTCGATCGCCCCAGCGGCGCCCAGAAGGTGGCCGGTCGCGGATTTGGTCGACGACATCGCGAGGCCTTTGGCGGCGTCGCCGAACAGCCGCTCCACCGCCTCCAACTCCAGGTCGTCGCCGAGCGGCGTGGACGTGCCATGGGCATTGACGTACTGGATGTCCTCGGGCCGCACGCCGCCGTTCTTCATCGCCGCCTTCATGGAGCGATAGGCGCCGTCATGACCCTCGGAGGGCGCGGTGATGTGATAGGCGTCGCCGGACATGCCATAGCCGCCGATTTCCGCGTAAATCTTCGCACCGCGCCGCAGCGCGTGCTCATATTCTTCCAGCACGACGACGCCGGAGCCCTCGCCCATCACGAACCCGTCGCGATCCTTGTCCCACGGCCGCGACGCCGCCGCGGGGCGGTCATTGAACCCGGTGGACAGCGCGCGGGACGCACAGAACCCGGCGATCCCGAGCTCGCAGACCGTGGCCTCGGCCCCGCCGGCGACCATCACGTCCGCGTCGCCCCACATGATCAGACGGGAGGCATCGCCGATGGCATGCACGCCGGAGGCACAAGCGGTCACCACCGCGTGGTTCGGCCCCTTGAATCCGTATTTGATCGACAGATGGCCCGAAGCAAGGTTGATCAGCGCCGAGGGAATGAAGAATGGCGACAGCCGCCTCGCCTTGCCCTGGTGCACCAGCAGCGAGGCCTCATAGATTGTTTCCAGCCCGCCGATCCCGGAGCCGATCATGACACCGGTCGCACAATGATCTTCCTCGGTTTGTGGGACCCACCCGGAGTCCTCGACCGCCTGGGTGCCCGCGACCATGGCCATATGGACGAAACGGTCCATCTTCTTCTGGTCTTTGATCGGGATCCACTCGCCAATGTCGAGTTTGCCGTCGGATTTGGTGCCCCGTGGGACCTGACCCGCCACTTTGCACGGCAGATCCTTGGTGTCGAAGGCCTGGATCGCGGTGATACCGGACTCGGCGTTGATCAGGCGGCGCCAGACGTTCTCGACGCCAAGCCCCAGTGGGCAGACGATACCCATGCCGGTCACGACCACACGGCGCATGGTTGCTTCCTTCTCCCGCGTGCCGGTTATTGGCTTATTTATTCTGCTTTTCGATGTAGTCGATCGCGTCCTTGACGGTGGCGATCTTCTCCGCCGCGTCTTCGGGGATTTCAACGCTGAAGGCTTCCTCGAAAGCCATCACCAGCTCGACGGTGTCGAGGCTGTCGGCGCCCAGATCGTCGATGAACGAGGCTTCCGGCGTGACCTTGGCCTCGTCGACACCCAGGTGCTCCACCACGATCTGTTTGATCTTATCGGCGACATCGCTCATCGGAATGTACTCTCCCTGCTTTGGGGCTGTCGGTGGTCGTTTTGGGTGTACGCGCGACCCGCCCCGGCCGGTCGAGTCGCGCACTCGTGCGTGCGCTTAGCATGGTTCGAAGCGGGGGCAAATTCCAAGATCGCGGCAACTCCCACATGGGGCCGCCAAAGGGGGCCACAAGAGCGGTCTCACAACATCGCCATCCCGCCGTTGACGTGCAGCGTGGCGCCGGTGACCCAGGCGGCGGCATCGGACGCGAGATAAATCACCGCGCCGGCGATGTCATCGGGCTGGCCAATACGGCCCAGGGGAATTTGCTCGGCGATTTTGGCTTTCTGGGCGTCGTTCAGGGCATCGGTCATGGCGGTCTCGACGAAGCCGGGGGCGACCACGTTAATGGTGATGCCGCGCGACGCGACCTCCTGAGCCAGCGACTTGCTCATGCCGATCAGACCGGCCTTGGCGGCGGCGTAGTTGGCCTGGCCGGCGTTGCCGGTCGCGCCGACAATGGACGAGATATTGATGATGCGCCCTGCCCGCCGCCGCAACATGCCGCGCAGGGCCGCCCGCGCCAGGCGAAATGGCGCGCTGAGGTCGATGTCCAGCACCGCCTGCCAGTCCAGGTCGGACATCCGCAGCGCCAGCATGTCGCGCGTCATGCCCGCGTTGTTGACCAGGATGTGCAACGGACCCGCGGCCTTTTCGGCCGCCTCGACCAATGCGTTTGGTTCCGACGCGTCACGCAGGTCCGCCGGACAGACGAACGCACCCTCACCGAGGTCAGCGGCCAGTTCTTCCAGCCTCTCCCGCCGTGTTCCGCTCAGCACGACCTTCGCACCCTGGGCGTGCAACGCGCGCGCGATCGCGGCACCGATGCCACCGGAAGCGCCGGTCACCAACGCCGGTTTGCCATCGAGGCGGAACATCGTGCTGCCTCCGGTCATAGGGTTTTCAGCAGAGCCTCGATCTCGGCCGGGGTGGACGCGGCGGCGCTGGTGCAATCCGGGCTGATGCGCTTCACCAGGCCGGAGAGCACCTTGCCCGCGCCAAGTTCGATGAAACTGGTGGCGCCGAGTTCGACCATGGCACCGATGCATTCCCGCCAGCGAACCGTGGCGGTGACCTGGCGGACCAGCAGTTCGGCGATCCGCGCCGGGTCGGTTTCCTTGGCCGCCGAGACGTTGGCGACGATCGGCATGAACGGGGTTTTGGGGGGCGTTTGCTCGAACGCCTCGGCCATCGCGTCGGCGGCGGGGGCCATGAGGGCGCAATGGAACGGGGCGGAGACCGGCAGCAGCATGGCGCGGCGAATGCCCTTGGTTTTGGCGATCTCGATGGCGCGTTCAATCGCCGGGCGGGCACCGGAGATCACGATCTGGCCGCCGCCATTGTCGTTGGCGGGCTCGACGACTTCCTTCTGTCCCTCCGGATTGAGAGTGGCTTCGGCGCAAATTTCCTCGACCTGGGCCATTTCGGCGCCAAGCAGCGCGGCCATCGCGCCTGCTCCGGCGGGGACCGCCTTTTGCATCGACTGGCCACGCTGTTTCAGCAGCCGCGCGGCGTCGGCGACCGTGAACGCGCCAACCGCGCACAAGGCGCTGTATTCGCCCAGGGAATGACCGGCGGCGACGATCGCGCGGGATTTGATGTCGATCTTGCCCTCGGTTTCCAGCACACGCAGCACCGCGATCGAATGCGCCATCAGCGCCGGCTGGGTGTTCTCCGTGAGGATCAGTTCTTCCCCGGGGCCTTCGAACATCAGCTTGGACAGATTTTGTTTCAGGGTTTCGTCGACCTCCTGGAACACTTCGCGAGCGGCGGCGAAGGCGGCGGCGAGGTCGCGGCCCATGCCGACCGCCTGGCTACCCTGGCCCGGGAAGATGAAGGCGTGCACTGGCATGGAAACTGGGCTCCGAACTGAGGGATCGCGGCGAATGGGCCGGTTTGACGCAGTGGGGCGGCGGCGTAGCGGGGGGGTTCCGGCGTGTCAAGGAAGGGGCGGTCAACGCCCGGACCCCAGGTTCGGTTTGAGACCGTTCCGTTCCGACGGCAATGGGGTTCGGATGTTTTGGGCTGGCTGAAAGCGTGATGCCGGGGCTCGACTTGTCGTCATGCTCGGACCCGACTTATTGTCATCCTCAGGCTCACTTATCGTCATCCTCAGGCTTGACCCGAGGATCTCGGTCAGCGCGCACCTCGCCGGTTCGGAGATGATTTTTCGTCGCCGGGTGCCGCGACAGATGCCCGGGCCGGGCCCCACGGGCGCGAACATGACGATGCGGTTCGGCCGCGTCACTGTCTCGGCATCCCGCGGTCGGACGCTACAATTCGCGAACATCCCGGCGCGGTGACATTCGTTCGTGGCACAGCAAGCAAGTAAGTCGTTCGTAGCACCGCGAGAAAGTAAGTGCTTCAACACAGAAAAGCAGGGACGGCAGTGATTTCACAGAGAAGAATGTGACGGTGTTTCGCGCGGACGTTCGATCCGGCGCGGCGCGAAGCGCTCCCAATGCCGTCTCTGTGAAATCACTGCTGTCCCTGCGTTTCTGTGTTGGAGTCTTACTTTCTTGATCGCACCATGATCCGGCCCGACGTCAACGGTCATCGCCCAACAACAGGCGCGCGACAGCAAAGGGGGCGGCGTGAAAACTGGCCGGCTCCTTGACGAGTCGTGCTGAATAATCGGCCGCCAGCGTCAGACCTCTCGATTCCAACTTAATACCGGCGCGATTAAGCATCGACCCATGGCGGCGTGCCTTCTTCGTAAGCCCCGGGGTTTGTTCCGGGGACCGATTGCCGCACAGTAGCGCGACAGATACTCGGGCCAGACTCGGCGACGACGTGAGCGGCGGGCGTCAGTATCTAAGAGCGCTCGTTTTAAGATCTCTAAATCTTGTCGCGGACGGCCAGGTGGAAGACCTGGCCGTCGAACGGCATCCAGGCGACGGAGAGCAATTCTCGCCGCCCGTGAGGCCTGACCCTGTCCGACCCCGAAAACGCGCGACTTACGCACTGCGGGGAACCTCAGATTTTAGCGTCTTCGCCAAAAGCCAGCGCCAATCAATACGACACCGAGCAGCAAAGCGCCGTCGCTCACAAACGGCGGAATCTCATATGACCGCTGTTGCGTGGCCTGAAGCTTCAGGTCGCCCACACGAGCCACGTCCTCGGTATGTTGCGTCGTGAAGACGGGAACCGCGACGGCGAGCGAGCCCGCCAGAACCAATATCGCACCGAAAATCGTTATCGAGGAGCGACCCATGCGAGACTCCATCGGGAATGCGTGTTTGGGAAGGAACACGTGATCGGCGGCACGATCAACTGCGCGCCACCGATCATGCGGTTCAAATTCAGCGAACTTCGGAGATCAGTAGTGGACGTATCCCACTCCGCCAACCAGCCATAAAATCAGCAGGATGATCAGCACCGTGCCGAGTACCCCGCCGAGTCCGGCGCCGCCATAGCGGCTATAACCATAGTATCCGCCACCGCCGCCAAACAGCAGCAACAGCACCACAATCAGCAAAATCAGGCCCATGACCAACCTTTCAAACAAATGTTGCGCGCGCCGATGGAGCCGGCGCCCGCGGTTATTCTTTCAATGCGTCCCGGATGGCATCGGTCATGCCGCCAATGGCGTTCTGGACCTTGCCTTCGGCTTTGTCCGCCTTGCCTTCGGCCGCTAATTTGGCATCGCCGACTGCCTTGCCGATCGCTTGCTTCGCCGCGCCTTTGGCCTGTTTCATGGCGCGGGCGAACCGCGGTGGATCACCCGCTTCCAAAGCCGCCGCCTCGGAGCTCGTGCGGAAGGTGGCGAGCGCCCTGACTGAGGGGCCCTGAACGGTTGGGATCTCCGGCACTGGCGCGGCGTCCGCCGGCTCCGTCCGGGCCCGGACGGCCGGCGTTTCAGCCTCGGCCGGACCGTCGTTCCGCCTGGACGACAGACTTCGCGCCGCCGCCGTGTGGGCCTGTTCAACGGCCCGCGTCGCAGCGGCGGGTTCGGCCGGCCGCCCCTCCCCCGTATCACGAAGACCCTCGGACGGCCGCATCCGGTAACGCTCAAGCAGGCCGAGACTTCCGGTGAACGACTTGTTCAGCGCGACGAGGTTGCTTCGCGCGCCGCGCCGCATGGTGGCGACCTCCCCGCGCAGGATGTCGCGCACACGGTCGGTCATCGCCTCGTGGAACATAACGCTACGGCCGGCGAGGATGGCCTCGATCGCGTCGCGCGACGAACAGCCCAGGATCATGTTGACGACGGCCTGGAAGCGGGTGAATTGCCGCTGTTTGGACTCGCCGTCGCGCTCGGAGATGGCCTTGGCCATGTTGCCGATCAGGAAGGTCGGGAACTCTTTGAAGCCGAATGCCGGTTGCGTGTCCATGACGGTGCCGCCTCGCGTGGGATAGTTAGCGGCTCGTTAGTATGACTGACAAAGAGGCGCGTCAAGGAATTCTGGCTGATGGGATAGATCCGGGGCTGGCGTGGGACGGCCGCATCGCACTGAACGTCGATCCGTAAGCCGGCCGTTCAGCCGCCCGCTTTCATGCGATCACGTTGGCGACTTCACCTTCTTGCTCGCCCGCGGCCGCGCCGGTTCACATGCCGGGACCGGTGGCCTGGCGACCGGACGGGAGGATACGGCCGCCGGCCGCGTAGCTGGCTTGAGCCTGGATTTTGGTTTGGCGACAGCCTTGTCAGGCGTGACGGTCACGCGTTTGTCCGGTTTCACCGGCGCTGCCTCGGCCGGCTTCCGCACCGCCAGCCGCCGTTTGGGCCGGGACGTCGGATTGGCCTGGACCGCGGCGGGCGCATCGTCACCGGGATCCTCCGCGCCGCCCAGATCCAGACCGAACAACGCCGCCATGTCGTCCGTTTCCAGCACCTTTCCGGCGGCCGGACCCTGCTTCGTCATCGGCAATACCTTACCGATATCCGCGACCAGATCCTTTTCGTTCACCGCCCGCAACTGAAACAGCAACTCCGGCTTCGTATCCAGCCGAGCGCCAACGCCATACATCACGGCCGCGACATGCTTGCACATCACGGCCCCATCCGGACAACTGCACGAGAATTTGATTTCCGTGGGTTTGGGAAACAACCCGGCCCCCTGGCGGCAAATCCGCTCCATCACGCCTTTGGAAAACCGCCCCTGCAACAATTCCACCAGCGAGTCGATCCCGCCTGAGCAATCGGCGCAAATCGACTTCCAGTGCGCCTTCGCCACCTCGCCGATGGTAACCTTGACCTTGTAGATCGACGACCCGCTGACCATCGCCGTCACCTCGCGCGGCGCGATCTGCAAATCGACCACCGAGCCGTTGCGCACATAAGTGCGACCACGCGGCAGGCGGTTTTCATAATCGCGATAACTCTCCAGATTGTCACACCACGCGCGGCCCCAAAAGGTCGCGGCGATCTGTTTCCCTTCGATCTTCACCGGGGAGACGGGGACGCCCTTTTTCTGGAGCTTTTCCATCTCCTTCTCGGCTTTGCGGCGACGCTCTGCGACCGTAACATACGCCGGCCACCGATCTTCGTAACGCGAGGAATAACGCGAATTCCAGTATGCCATGCCGCCTTACTCCGTCATCGCGGTGTGCAGATCCAGGGCGACCAGCCGCATGATGTCAGCGTCCTTCATCTCGGTCAGATTGATCTCACCGCCGCCCGCCAGCAACTCATCTGACAACCCCTTCTTCGAGTCGATCAAGGCGTCGATCTTTTCCTCCACCGTGCCGCGGCAAATAAACTTGTGGACAAGTACGTTCTTCTTCTGGCCGATCCGGAACGCCCGGTCGGTGGCCTGGTTCTCGACCGCCGGGTTCCACCAGCGATCGACATGCACGACGTGCGACGCCGCCGTCAGCGTAAGTCCCGAGCCGCCCGCCTTCAGCGACAGCACGAAGAACGGTACGGTCTCATCGTCCTGGAACCGCCGCACCAGGTCCTTCCGGTTCCGCACCGCCGTCTCGCCGTGCAGCACCAGCCCGGAGCGGCCGAATACCTGACCCAGAAACGCCGCCAACGGGCCGGTCATTTCGCGGAACTGAGTGAACACCAGCATCTTTTCCTGCCGGGCGGCGACCACCTCGGCGATCTCCCGCAGCCGCGCCCATTTGCCGCTGTCTTCCGGAGCCCAGACGCCGTCGTTCAGCCATTGCGAGGGGTGGTTACAGATCTGTTTGAGCCGCATCAGCATCGCCAGGACGACACCTTTGCGCTGTATCCCCTCCGTCTCCTCCAGGCTTTTCGCCAGATCCGCCACCGCCTGAGCGTACAACGCGGCCTGACGGCGGCTGAGACCGCAGAGCGCCTTGGTCTCGGTCTTGTCGGGCAGGTCGGCGATGATCGATTTGTCGGTCTTCATCCGGCGCAAAATGTAGGGCCGCACCAGTTCGCGCAGTGGGCCATAGGGATTATGCGTCCGCTCGGCCAGACCCTTGGTATAGCGCGAGAACTGTTTGGCACTGCCCAACAGGCCCGGATTGATGAAATCGAAGATCGACCACAGATCGCCGAGGTGGTTCTCCACCGGCGTGCCGGTCAACGCGATCCGCGCTTTGGCTTTCAGCGCCTTCGCCGCCTTGGTCTGCCGCGCGTTCGGGTTCTTGATCGCCTGCGCCTCATCCAGAATGACGAACCGCCAATCGGTGTCCGCCAACGCCGGAATGCGCAGCAACGAACCGTAGCTGGTGATCGCCAGATCATGCTCGGCGGCGCGCTCGGGCGTGAACTGTTTGAGCTGATCGGCGGACATCGCGGACGGATGCACGATCGCGGCGTTCAGGCCCGGTGCGAATGTCTCGATTTCCGCCATCCAGTTGCCGAGCAGCGAGGCGGGCGCCACCAGCAACGCGGGCTGGCGGCGATCGCACCGCGCTTTGTCCACCAGCAACAGCGACAGCACCTGAATCGTCTTTCCCAGACCCATGTCGTCGGCGAGACACGCACCGAGGCCGAGTGTGGAAAGCATGTGCAACCACCGCGTGCCGATGAGTTGATACGGCCGCAGCGTCCCACGCAAGGCTGCACCGGGATCGACCGCGACCCGATCCGCCGAACGCAGGTCCTTTAGCGTCTGTTCCAGCCAGGGGCCGGCGGTCACCATCGACCAATCCGTGTCGGCCGAAGCCGGGTCCGCCCCCTCGCCTGAAGACTGGGTGACCGCGGCGCCGGCCAACATCCGCATCGCCTCGGCGAAGCTCAGACCGTCCCGGGCGGCAAGTTCCTCGGCCGCGCGAAATTGCTCCATCGTGCGTTCGAAGCGGGCCCGGTCCACTTCCACCCATTGGCCGCGCAGCAGAACAAGGTCTTCGGTGCCGGCGAGCAGAGTGGCGACCTCCGCATCAGTCAGCGGTTCACCGTCGAGCATCACGCCCATCCGGAAATCGAGCAGCCCGTCCAGGCCGACGGCGGAGGGCGCGCCACTGCCGACCGTGGCCGTTACCTTCGGCCGCGATGGCCGGTTGGCGCGCCAGGAGGCCGGCATGCGGACCACGACGCCAGCGCTTTCCAGCTCCGGCAGACTATGCAGGAAGCGCGCAGCCTCGGCGGGCCCCCAGCGCAACGGATGGAAGATCTCCCCGGCGTCGATCATCGGTTTGAGCCAGGCGCATTGTTCCGCCGCACGTTGCACCGGCAGCAGCAAGGACAGCAGCTTGTCCTTGTTGGCCGCCCCGGCGTACTCGCGCAACGCCTGGCCCAACGGGACATGCTGCGCCCTCGCCTGGGCTGATAGTCTGGTCGTGTAGGTCGCCATGAAGGCGAACGGCTGCTCCGCGTCGCGGCGGTTTTCCGCGAGGTTGAAATGCACGCGGCCAACCAGGTTCCAGGCGGGATTCAGGGACGTCAGGAAGCTCTGCAAACCGTTTCCGGCGGCGGCGAGGGACGCGGCGAAGGCCTGCGTCATGTCCTCCCACATCGTCAGCAGGACATCCGCGGTGAGATATTCGGCCCCCGTCATCATTGGCGCGGTCAGCACCAGGGAAGCGCATTCGGCCGCCGTTGGAGGTGGAACCGCGAGAGCATCGTCGGCTTCCGAGCCGGACGCGTGCAGGCATACCGCGCCCACATAGCGAGCGGCGAAGGCGCGCCACCAAACGAAGGCGGGAGGGAGAGCCTGGCCGACCTCGCCGGCGCCCAGGCGGACGAGGCCGAACCCAGTGCCGAGGGCGAAGGCGTCGGTCAGGCGGGCGGCGATTTTGGCGTCGAGTTCCGGCGCGTCGTTCTGGTCTTCGACGACCAAGCGGCCTTGGGGGGTCAGGCGAAGTCCGAGTCGGGGCATGGGGTGAGGTTAGCGGATCGGGCGGGACAGGGAAGGCGTGCGCGCGGTACGGCGGCGCTTCGGTGGGCAGGTCCATCCCGGCCCGCATTCGCCTGGCAATACGATCTCAGCGGCGCTGCCCGAGCCACCGTCTCTCCTGGCCACGGCGCGCCGCCACGACCGGGAAACTCGTTTCGCCAACCGCGGGTCATCAAAGATGATGAGGCGCCTGGAGTTTCCGAAAATCTTCCCTTATGGACTTACAGATTCTGTCGTGCTGGCGCGAGCCGCCGGAATATAACGGTAGAGCGTCGCCAATGAGACACCGAGCCGGTTCGCAACCGAAGCAACACCGATATCCGGATTGGTCAGCATGGCGCGCGCGGCCTCGATATCCTCGTCCGTCAGCTTGGGCGGTCGGCCGCCGGTGCGGCCGGCGCGCTTCGCAGCCAGCAATCCGGCCTGCGTCCGCTCACGGATCAGGCTGCGTTCAAACTCGGCATTATGCGGTGCACCGCATAAGGCGGAGTTTGAGCGCGAGCTGACCCGCACCCGGAGGCGGCAGCGCACAAGCTTGCCCAAACAAAGAGTGGGGTCAG
>CALFNB010000190.1 GCA_937902425.1 uncultured Acetobacteraceae bacterium
ACCGAGGCTAGAGAAAACGCTATTTTCAACCAAATTCGCCTTAGGATGGAAGTTAGCGTTTGCCAGGCTAGGTGCTACGCAATCTTGCTGAATGTCCCAAAAGCAAAACATGTTTTGGTGTTGCAGATACCGGAGAAAAGACCCAAGGACGAACTCTCGTGTAGATTGAGCGTGTGATTGGCCATCGCGCCCCTGAACGGTCATTATGGACTTCAGCAAAATAGACAAGATCAGAAGCTGACGCGGATTAAACATCGTCCACCAATGCGTAAACGAATAGTTTTTGCGAATATCACCGTTCGCAACTGCGGTCATAAAACCGTAGGGAAGTTCGGATCGAGGCCAAAATTCTGAAAGATCGTCGTCCTTACGATGATTCCATTCGGCGCTTGCAGCATCATACTGCTTAGCTAGTTTCTCGTCGAACTTCGCAAAAAAACGCCCGCTGTACGGTACATTGGATGCGGCTCGTTTTGGGTCAAAGCCCTGGATTGCATATCCCGCAATCTGTCCCCCTTTTTTTGACGCGCGTGTGGCAGTCCCCAGGTCCTGCATGATGCCACATGCAGCGCAGGAAAATGTTGATCGCTTCGGAACTGTGCCGCCACCCTTTCCCGTTGAGAAGGACACCTTCGTTTCCGGACACGTCACAGTTTCGGGGAGTTTACCCCGAACCTCTAATAAACGGATCTGACTAGCGCGCTCTGTGTTCCATAATGCCGACGTGTCAGGTCCGTCTTGCGGCGCTCCTCCGAAGGGGCGGCCATGGACATCGTCTTTTGGGCTGCCAGTTAGCCACTCGGGATGAACCAGCAACGAGAGTTCAATCTTTTTACTTTTCCCTTTCCCAAGCTTCACCATTTCCAACCGACCACAGTTCGGGCACGTTGCCCGTCCCTTCAGATCTAGGATCGAATATGGAGCTTCGTCTGGAGCGACGAATAGGGGTATGTTCGGAGCCATTCTGGCTTCAGTCTCTTCGATGTGGAAATCTTCGCTACAAGACGAGCACCGGTGTTCCCAATGCTTTACGGTGAGAACCTTCACCGCCACGATCGGAGTAGTCATAATAGGAGTGCGGTGGCCGCAGCCCGTTGTCTGACATGGGCCGTGCTTTGCCCAAAACGTGTAAATTATTTCAGGGCCTTCGTAACTATAGTCTTTGCGTTCATGCCAATTTAGCGCGAGTGGATCGAAGTTCTCGTCCATTGAGCGGCCAGACGGTTTGTGGGTCCATATGCCCTTTTCGCCGTTAGGTCCTTCACACGCGATGAATGGTAGGATTTGCGGTTTAACATCTGCTTCGATATCACTAAGGAGAGCGTTAATGGATGACGGGTTAATTCGCTTAAACGCGTTTTGAACTACAAACCAAGCGACCGGATTTAGGTCAATGCCTTGAATATCGAACCCAAGTCGAGCACCTTCAATTAGGGTTGTTCCACCACCCATGAAAATATCAGCGACCTTAATTGCCGAAAAATTCTGTTTTTTCTGGTGATTGCCATAAAATGTCTTCCACACGGCGGCGGCCGACTCGGACGGATCATCCGGCGCCTTTGTAGCGGCAGAAATCAACAGCGCCCGAAATACACTCGACGGCCGCCGTGCCCACCATTTACTCATGGTGTAAATAGGTTTGCGCCCCGCTCCCGATGAACTCTCCACCTTGGCGATTTCGTTTACTGCCAGGATTGGGAAGTCAATTTCAAGACAAGTCTTGGGTCTGTTGGGGTCTCTGAAGTCTACTGTTTCTAGAGTCACAGCCTTGCCGGCATTAACTGCCCGACCGATTTCCTCTGCGATGAATTCCTTTTTGGTAGCCATGATTCGGCGGTCCTATTTCGTTATTTCTAGGAACGGCGACAGCACTTCCAATAAAGATGCGCCACCATGTGCGAGTGTCGGATAGCCGCCTTGGTTTCGCCATTTCCAGCGCCCAACAGCTAGCAGGTTTGGGCCGTGCGCGGTATGCACAGGCAGAGCGACCGGCGGGAGAAACGGCCCAGGGTCGTGCTGGCCAGCGACGAAGCGTCCGCTCTTGAAGGTCGTCCTCAAAAAAGCGGCCTGTTCATCGCCAGCATCAAAGAAGAGTCCGGTCGCGGCATAGCCGTGGTCCGAGGTGATGACGACCCGGCGGCCAATCGCCAGCCGGTCCACAAAGCCCCAGAATTCATCGCTCGACAGCCGCTCGGCGACGTCACGGGTGAGCGTGTCGAGCCCCTGGCCGGCTCCGGCGCCGTCATGCACCCGGCTATCCGGCCATGGGTGCCAGAAGATCCAGTTTGGTGTTGCGTCGATCAGGTCAGCGCAGTCCTTCCAGGGAAGGTCGACGCATTCCGTTCGCGCTGGGGTCAGCTTGTGGTTCCCGCCGCCTCCATTGTTCTGCAGCTGGCCGCGGCTGCTGAAGCCCAGGGCGCGAGCGAAAGCGTTCGTTTCGCTAGGCAGCTCAGACGCATGGGCCGTCACGCCGTGAAGGGTGAAGCCTCGCTTTTGCGCTCCCTCGATCAGCCAGGGCAATTCGCGCAAGCTCAGGCCGTCAAGGATCAGGACAGCTTTGGCGCTGTATGGTTCTGCCCACCAGCGCACGAGGCGCTCCGAGGTCCGTTCAACGGCGCTCCCGAATTCTCGCCACAGGTCCCAACCGCATGCCGACAAGAAGAGATCGAGCGTTCCAATCTCCCGATCGCGCCTGGTCACCTCTCCTGGCGCGTTGGCAGTACCCAAGGGCTGAGATGCAATGGCGATTGCTTGCTCGATTACAAGACGCCACGCGTCCGGCGACGGCTCCTTGAGAAACCGCTGAAGGATGGCGGCGTCAATCGCCATCAGCCATCCTCTTTTTCGAGGGACAGCTCGAAGGTCATGCCGTCAGGCAGCTTTTTCAGCAGTTCGCGAAGCTGTGCGCCGGTCGCCGTTGAGACCTTGATTGTGACGTCGGACACTGGCGTCGCCGGCCCGATTCCCCAACCTTCAAGCTTCCCAATCAGATTGAGCGGCGAGGTCGGCGTATTCACAAGCTTCGTATGAGGCTTGGGCTCACTCACGCCATAAATACCGCCACTCCCGCCAGTGGTTCCACCGTTCGGCGGCGCCGGCCATGGCGTGCCACCGGTTGGCGTCGCCGTTGGTGTGACGGGCGACCCACCAGCAATTGGTTGACCTCCACCAAACAAAACGCCGGGCGGTGTGGCGGGCGCGGTCCCAGTCGTGGCGCCGGTCGTGGATCCGCCTCCGGTGGTGGGAACCGCTGACGGTACCAGTAGAAAGACTTCATCAAGCTGGCGTCCTGTATAGGCCAGCTTCGGCCGCAGGCGCTTCCATGCCGTGTCATCATCCTCGCCCGGCATGGCCTGGAGGTATTCCATCCCGCGCAGATTGATGGCGATCTTGCCCCGCGCACATAGTCGCAGAATCCGTTCCTTCATCGCGGTCTCGCCAAGCCATGGGATGCAATCCTGGTTCGCTGGCCGTGGTTCTTGCAACTCACGTAGCAGTTTACCAACCGACGCGTTGTCTGCCGCCGCCGCCAGAACAAGATCCTCAAAATCTTCAGGCACGAAGAGATCGTTAACCAAGGCGGTCTCAATCGCCTCAGGAATTTGTACGCCGGTCGCTTTCAACGCCTCGACATGGAATTCGCATTGCGCGGGATCGGCGAAATTCCACCGGTGGAGGACAGCAAAGCGGTCGAACCGCTTTTTCAGAATGTCGCGCAATTCACCCTGATATTTTGTGTGAAGCTTCCGGTACTCCGGGGCCTGACTGCTCCATTCGGACGCCTTCATCTCCGCCCGCGCCAGGACAAGCAAATCGCGGTCATAGAAGACCGGGGACGAGCCGCTTCGCGGCAACAGGAACCGCACGGTGTTACGGCGCTTTTGCAGATAATCCTTGGTCCACTTGCCAAGGCGGGCGCCGATTTTATCGACCTCTTCGGGCACCACCAGAATCGGCAAACGATCGTCCCACTTATCGGGGTTCTCTCCCTCTTCAAGCTGTGACCAGGGGTCTGCCATCCAGGCCTTCGGCAATGCGATGACGCGGAAAGTCGTTGCCACATCTTCCGAACCACCGACGACGTACCGGATCTCCTTGGCCAGTTGGACGAGATCGGAACCGTCCGCGAAGAGTTTGTCATTGCGGGCGCACGCCATCAGCTTCGCTTGCGGGTTTTCCTCCTCCTTGAAAACGAGCCGCTGGCCATCCTGATGGATATTGAAGCTATTTTCGACGATAGTCGCCAACTCGACCTGGAATGCGTTCTCGTCGAGCGCTTTATCGCGCGTCACGTCAATCTGAAGGGTGGCTGGCTCGGCGCCGGCCTGGTTGCCAACGGCGATCGACCGAAGCCAAAGCGACCCCACGATTTCATGCAGGTGCGGCGCGAGCGACGCATGGTTTGGCACAGCTTCTAAGACCGACGTGATGTTGCGCAGGGCCTTGTCACGAAGCGAGCGATGCTGCTGATTGGCGACTGAATCGAGAAGCGCTCCGATACCTGTGCTGTCATCTTCAAGGTGGAAATCGGCGGCCGTGAGGATTGGGGCTTCCTCTCCACGGCTCTTGAACAGGTTTGCCAAGATACGGATGAGGTCACGAGTTTCCTGCGCGTCCGTCGCGACCAACACCTGATCCTCAAGCAATTGCAAAAGGTGGGGCGCGAATGGCCACGCCTCGCCAAAATCTCTGCGCTTCTTCTCATGCTCGGATGTGGGAATGTTGAGCAGGCGGAAAAACTCTGAGACATGAACGGCTATGAGCCCGTCGATGCCGGCGGGCGATATCTGAATCCGGTTCTCAAACAATCTGTGCAGCAGCATCCTGCGACGGTCGAGTTGAATGCGTTCCGGACTGCCGCCAGCCTTAAAATCGATCTGTACGGGATTTACCCGATGAATTTGCTGATAGGCGTCTGTGTCGCCGTTCCGAACCGAAACCACCAGCGCAAGAAGGTCAGGACGTTCCGCGGAGATCTCAGATAACATCTGAATAAAATTGAAGGCCCAATTTTTCCACGGGTACTGTTTGGTATTGGTCAGACTATCGTACCAGGTCTGAAATTCGTCCAGCAGGAGCATGGTCGGCGTGTGGCGCAGCAACTCCAGGATCAGCAGATCTGACGGGATATCTGTCTTTGCGCTTCCCATTCCCTCCCATTTTCCGCGAATATAGCTTCCATGCGGATGTCGCTCGAAAAGCAGATCCCACAGAAACTTATACCGATGCCGGTGCAGGCTTTCGCCAATAACGAGCATGTCTTTTCGGAGCGAAATCGCCCCGATGGCGGGATCGCCGAGTGTCGTCGCCCACGATTTTAGCCAGGCGCCTGTCGAAATAGGATCATGCACAGCATGAAACAGAGCGGCCATAAGGTGCGACTTACCAAGTCCCCGTTCGCCGATACAGACGACCGGGCGCCCCTGGTTTGGTCCAACAGCCTCGATAGCCTTCAGAAGATCATGGGTTGGGTAGGTGATCTCCAGGAATTCCTCGGCCGCGATCTGGGTCGCTCCGGTGTTGCTTTCGTTCGACAGCTCGATCGCGGTGCCCTTGAGCCGCCTGCCCTTGAATTCCTGGCGTAGATTAAGCCCAAGCATGGCGACCCCCGTCCATTCGATTTTTTGTCTGATTTGGGCGAGCGACCGCCAAGTGTAACCTCGGAGCGGGCAAAGGGGTCGCGTGAACGAGCATCATGGGGGGAACGCCCAAGGGTTGATGATCTCAACCCCACACCCCTCAAAATCCGGCACGTTCCGGGTCGCGAGCTCCGCTCCGCGTGATCGAGCGATGGCAGCGATCTGCGCATCCGGCTGTGAAATTGGCCGGCCAGCCTGGCGTCGACCGGCGGCCAGTGGAGCGAATGCGTCGGCTGCTTCAGAGTCAAAGGGCAGGATGCGCCCGCGAAAGTAAGTCTCGAACGCGGTGTGGGCGGCCTGCTCCAAACGGTCCCGGCGCTTTCCTTCCGGCACCAAGGCGATGCCATAGAGGATTTCTGCCCGCGTGATGGCCGAGACGAATACGGTTGCAGCTGGCATGGCGTCGATCCAGGCCAGGACAGACGGCTCGGGCGCGGACTTCATCAGCTCGGAGACGACGTTGGTGTCGAGGACGATCAATCGTCAAAGGTCGGCGGCTCGCGCATCGGTTCGCGCGGCACCTCGGGCATGTCAAAGCCACCCAAGGGTTTGAACAGGGCGTTGATCGCTGTGCCCAGGTTTTTTGGCCCTTGTGGCTCCTGATTGAGCGAGGAGCGGAGAATGTCGCGCGCCTCGTCCTCCATCGATCGGCCGTGAACAGCCGCCTGGATGCGGAGGCGGGATTTCAGAGCGTCGTCCAGGTTGCGAATCGTGATGCTCGCCACGGTGCCTCCTCAGTCAGCATTGATGTGATTATAGGCGATGATGGCGTACTGCGCCATCGTCGCTTCGCCGCGAAGAAAGCCCTCTATGATGAAGACCGTGGTCGCTTCCCGAATGGCCTCCACCATTTGGTTACGGCGGAGTAGGTGCCACGCCGGTTTCGGGATTGGGCAGGGCGGACTCGGGCGGCAAGTGGGCACAGTTTGGGCAAATTACCCAATGATTGAACAAACTTGTAGTTGTTATCAAAAATAATTGGAATATAAGCCTACCTTGACACGGTAGGGGTCACAGGTTCAATCCCTGTTGCGCCCACCATCTTTTCAACAGGTTACGCCGATTGCGACCGCCAGCGGCGGCGCCGGTGTGAAGCGTTGGCGCAGCCCAGTACTCCAGCCATTGGCCGAGCGCGGGGCCAGGATCGAACCGCGCCAACGTAAACAAACCCAATGTAAACAAACCCAACGTAAACAAACATGGAGGGTTGACGATCATGGATGGTTCCAATCAGCGGTTCATGAATGGCGGAGCGGCGTGGTTGGCAAATCATTTGATCGTCTACGGAGTGAACAAGACCGGCGGTTCCGACAATCCATTCGGCCAGGGTATTGGCACCATCGGCACCGAACTTCCCGTCCACGATTTCGATCTGCGCAAAATCGGCGACATCATGAACCAGGGCAACGCGGCGAAGGCGTACGAACTGCGCAAGCTGACCGAGACGATCGGCTCCGGTAAGGCAACCAAAGCCCGCAAGATCACGGGTTCCACCAATGAAATCCAGGCCTATTTCCTACCCTGGGGACGCGGCTCCACGTTTCGTGGGCAATTGGGTGTTAACGCGGACTATTTCTTTACCCCGACCCTGAACGGCTGCACGTTCGCGCATACCGGCGCCGGGCCCAATCCATCCGTCGCGCACAGCAATTTCGTCGACCCGCTGACGACGATGGCGGACCAGAATGCCATGAACGCCGACCTGACCAACGTGTTCGGTGGTGGGATGCCGCCAAACACGCTGATCAAAGCGACCTATAAGCATCCCGCCGTTGGCCTTGAGGACTTCAAAGCCACCGTGGTTGGCATCCGAACCGGTAACACCTGGAACTTCTACTATCAGAATTACAAGGTCGATTTGGTCCAGGGCAATCTTGTCAATTCGGGCGTGAGTATGTGCGTTCAGATCTGAAGGTTCCGTCGCCCGGTCGCGGCCTGGGTGCGTGCGTCGACTGATTGGCGGGCCGGGGGGTTCGCGAAGCGGCTTACGCGCCGTTGAATTCGCGCCGGCCCGGCGTGACATCGCTCGCGTCAGAATCGCGCCGTCACGCTGGCGATCAATCGCCGTTCTTGTGGTGCGCCGGCCGTCGTGATCAAACGTGGCGCGGTGAGTTGCTGGGCCACCAGCGCCACGGTCACGTTATCCGTGACGCGATAGCCGACGCGCCCGTTGAAGGTCACGTAATTGTCGATGCTGACCAACTGCAACGGCCCAGGAGTCCGCGGCGCCCGGACGTCGAGAAAGCTGGACTGCCAGCGCGCCATCAGATCGGCTTCCCATTTCTCATAAGCATAACCGATCCCCGCGACCATCACATGCTCCGGCACGCTGTGCGCGTAGAGCTGCGCACTCACGATCACGCCGCCCGCGTTGAGGCCGGTATGATTGGTCGTTTCGGCCAGAGCGTAGCTGAGATTCCACCGCCACCCCGACGGGGAATGTCCCCTGATCCCGATCTCGAATCCCGCGGCGGTGCTGTAACCCACATTCGCCGCCTGGCGATACGCGACTGTCCTCGACACGATCGTCAACGGCCCGCCGAAGTCGGTCGCGATCACGGCATCGGTGCGCTGTACGAACAACGCCGTCCGCAGCACCGAATTGATCGCCGGCAGGCTCCGATCGTAGTCAGTCTCGGCGTTCCAGGTGATTGAGGGCAGCAAATTGGGGTTGCCGTAAAAACCGAGCGGACTCGTCGTTCCGGGATTGATCTGGGCCCCCTGCTCCGCCAGCGTCGGCAATTGCACACCGCGTGCCAGCGTGAACCGGAACGTGTCCACGTCGGTCGCCTTCCACACCACGCCCGAGTTCAGGCTCGGCGCGTCGATGCGGACCGCATTGAACTTCGCCGCCGTCAGGCCGCTCACCCCCGTTGGCGTGCCGCTGTAGCTGACCTCGACGTGATCGATCCGGACCGCGTTGGTCGCGGTCACCGCGGGCGCGATCTGCCAGTCCCACATCAGGCTCGCGGCATAATCGATGTCCGCGAGCCGGCCGCCGAAACCGCTCGCCGTGGCGGCGTTGTCCCGGTACTCCAGGCCAACCCGCACGGTATGATCCGTGCCGATCTTCAACAAATCGCTGGCCTGTATCACGGTGACGCTCTGCTGCTCATACGCCGCTAAGGGTTGCAGTTTGGGCAACGTGATGGTGAGGCCATCGAGGCTCACCTGGTTCCGATAGACCGACAGACTGAGGATGCCGATCGGAGTGTCCGCGTTCACGCCGCCACGGAGCGACCATTGATGGAGTTGTTCCGTATCGAACAACGATGCCGGCGTGGGGCGCGATTCACGCATCGTGCCATAACTGCCTTCGAGAAATACCTCGATCTGAGGGGTAATTTGCCACCGTCCATCGGCATTGAAATTGCCGGCGAACGGCGACTGCCGCGTCAACGTGTCGGTCCGGTTCAACGGTCCGGGAGCGAAATCATGTGCCTTGAAACCGCCCGCCGAGAGGCGAAGTCCGGCGGTCTCGCCAATCTTCGCTGTACCAACGACCGAGCCGGTGAGGTAATCCTGCGTCCCGCCGCCGAGGCTGGCCACATTCACGCTCTCTTTCAATGGGTCGTACGTGATGATGTTGATCACCCCGCCCACGGCGTCGAAGCCATACAAGGCGGAGTTCGGTCCCTTGACCACCTCGATCTGGCGGATTTCGCTCAACTGGACCGGCAGACTTTCCCAAAGGATCCGGCCGTAATCCACCATGTAGACCTGGCGGCCATTGATCAGCACCATGACGTGCGGATTGGCCGCCTGGTTGTAGCCGCGAATACCGACATCCTGTGCGCCAAGCCCGGAGGTGCGGACATCGACACCGGTGACAAAGGCGAGCACGTCGGGGATGCTGATCGCGCCCGAACGTCTGATGTCGTCCTGGGTGATGATTTCGATATTCGCCGGCGCGTCGGCGGCGCGTTGCGGCTTACCGGTGACCGAGGTGGTGACTGGCTCCCCGAACAATTGCTCCAACGCCTGGTAATCCACGGATTGCGCATGCGTCTGGACGATGCCGGACAGCATCCACAGGCCCAATCCCCACGTCCACACCCGTGATTGTGTCAGGTTCGTCATGGTCATTCCTTCCGATCTCGTTACAGTTCCTGAATCATCATGCGAAAAGCCGCCACGAATTCGATGCCGGCGGCGGCCGCGACGGCATGATTGACAGTGATTTGCACGCGCGGTTCCGAGGTGATCGCCATGGCGCAAAACCCGGAGCGAACCGCTTCGATATCCGTGGTGACACACAGCGCCCTCGCGGCCCGAGCCGCCGCGTTCAATCGCGGTCCATTGGCGCCCGCGGCGGCGATCACGACCTGGAAGCCACCCGCCTCCAGCCCATTGATGTCGATGACCCTGGGCCGCAGCGTCGTGCGCCCGGCCCGTAGGCCGCCGCTGATCAGGGCCGCGATGGCATCGGCGTCCTGTCGCGAGGCGGCGTTGCCCGCCACATAGGCGATCGCGATGATCGCGTCCGGCGCGGGCGGCGGCAGCATGAACGCGATGGCTCTTCCGACGACCTGCAGATCCGTCGCCGCGAATGACGCGCCCCAGACCTGAGAGGGCAACACCCAGGTCATCACCGCTACCATGCAAGCGACCAATGATCTGACGGCACCCCTGGTTGGTTTGCTGTTTCCGCGCGCCACTTCTGAGGATCACCTCAACTCGTCGATCCCACCTCGCTATCAGCGAATCCTTACCAACAGGATAATCCTCCTGAAGAATGCGCGGTTTAAATACCTGAACTTTCAGCGAGCGTGGCCGCGGGGAACCGGCGGATACCGATGGACGTCGTTGTCGCTTCGGCCGTGACAGGCTCACCACGCTGTCCGAGCCCAGGACACGCCCGGCGAACAAGTCGCCGCGCGTTAACGGTCTTTTCATGTGAACAGCGTACGGCGGGCTCCAACAGGAACGCCAGAAGGAGGCCGGGCTCGGATGATTCGACACCGGACGTGCCTCTGGCGGCGCCTCGCGGCGTGCGTTGTTTTGGCGATTCTGACCGCTGCCGCCGGCCAAGGCGTGGCGGCTGCGGCCTCGCTCAGCGAAAAGGAGGTGCAGATACTGGTTCGGGCCATCGGCTTCCTGCAGCCGCCCCCGACTGGCGCCGCCACGATCGCCGTCGCCTATGACGCGTCCAACCCGGCCTCCAAACAGGATGCCGAGGCGATCGCCAGCTATTTTGGCGAAGGGTTGTAGGCGGGCGGCGCCACCTTGATGCCGAAGCTCATCGAGGTCCGGCAACTGCCGTCCGGCGGGTTCGTCGCGATCATCGCCGCCGCCGGCGTCAGGATCGAGCAGATCGCCGACGCCGCGCGGGTGCTGCACGTGGCCTGCGTCACCGGCGACCTGAACGCGGTCGAGTCCGGCCAGTGCGTGATGACCGTGAAATCAGAACCGAAGGTCGAGATCATCATCAACCGTGCCGCCGCCGCCAGAGCCAATGTCGGCTTCGGCACGGCGTTCCTGATGATGATCCGTCAGATTTGACCTGGCAGTGGAGCGAACAATGAAAATGTTTCATCCCGTGCCGCGGACTCTTTCCGTCGCTCTGCTGTGTCTCGCGCTTAGCGCGGCCCTGGTCAGGACGAGCGCGCAATCGGTGGACTACGGCGCACTGGAGCAATTGTTCGGGGAGCCGGTCACCACCTCGGCCACCGGCAAGCCGCAAAAGGCCAGCGAAGTGCCGGCCAATATGGAGATCATCACCCAGGAGGACATCCGCCGCTCCGGGGCCGATAATATTCCGGATATCCTGCAATTCATCACCGGCCGGATGTCCGGCGCTATGGGTTCGGTGACACCAGTGTCGCGGCGCGCGGCCTGAACCGGGCGATGAACGCGCGGCTGTTGGTGCTGGTCAACGGCAGGCAGGTTTACCAGGACGATTACGGCTATGTCGCCTGGCAGGCGATTCCGGTGGAACTGGACGAAATCCGCCAGATCGAGGTGGTCAAGGGGCCGAACACCGCGCTGTTTGGTTTCAACGCGGTCAGTGGTGTCATCAACATCATCACGTATGACCCGTTGTTCGACACCGTGAACACGTTGACCGCGCGAACCGGCACGCAAAACCTGGCGGAGGGCTCGGTTGTCGCGACCGTGCATCCTCTCGAACACACCGGCGTGCGGGTTTCCATCGGTGGCGAAATGGCGCGGGAGTTCGCCAATCCCTTCGCCTCGCTGGTGACGGCGAGCCCACCGCGGCGCGGCTCGGTCAGTGCCGATGCCAAGGCACAACTCACACCCGGGGTCGAAATGACTCTCTCGGTATCCGAAACGTCATCGAGTGCAATGGGCGAGTGGCCGGACGCATTCCTTTGGAATCCGTACTTGCGGACCAACTCGGTACGCGCCGGGTTCACCGCCGACTCACCGATCGGTACGCTCGGGCTGAATGTCTACCGCAACGAACTGTTTATCGATTCGGTGATTCTCGGCAACTCGGTGCCGCTTCGCAACGTAGTATACGTCATTCAGGCCAGCGACATCGTGAAACTCGGCGCGGATCATACGCTGCGATTCGGCCTGGAATACCGCGACAACGATTTGGTCGATCTGGGCTTCCCCTTCATCGGCGGCCGAGTCGGTTATCAGGTGTTCGCCGCGTCCGCCATGTGGGATTGGCAGATCACCCCGGCGTTATCGTTTACCAATGCGGTGCGCGGCGATTATGTGACGCTGGACCGCTCCGGTCCGCCCACGTTCAATGGGTTCACCGATGCCAATTACAATGGCCGCCGGATCTTCGAGCCGAGCTTCAATACCGGTCTGGTCTGGCAGGTTTCCGGGTCCGATACGATCCGCCTGATGGCGGCGCGCGGTGTTGGCATGCCCAGTCTGATAGATTTCAGCAATGTGCTTGGCGGCAATCCGTATATCAATCCAACGGTCGTGAACAATTACGAGATCGATTACGACCGTCAGCTTCCATTTCTGAACTCGGTGCTTCGCACGGCGTTGTATTATCAGACCAACCGCGATCTCACGATCACATTGGATGGGCCGCAAACCAATCCGTACCTGGCGCCGCCATCTGGGAATATCGGCTCCGCCGACGAGTTCGGGTTCGAAATCGGCATCAAAGGCCATTCGGACTCGGGCTTTCGTTGGAATGGCAGCTATTCGCTCGCCAATGTCACGGAGCATGTGATCACCAACCAGGGGGCGATCCCGGACGCGGGGTTCGATTACATGAAGGGCACACCGCGGCATGTGATTATCCTGGGTGGCGGCTATGCCCGGGATAAGTGGGAGCTTGATGTGTTGGCGCGCTGGCAATCGGAATACCGGGATTACTTTCGTCCGAACCTCGTGCTTCCGCCACAGACCATGCTGATCCACGATTACATCACCGTCAGCGCGCGAGCGGCCTATAAAGTACGAGAGTCTCTCGTGCTGGCGGTTTCGGCCCAGCAACTTAATGCGGCCACCCTGCGGACCACCGCCGCGCTGCCCGTCGAGCGGCGAGTGATCGCAAGTGTGACCGTGCATTTCTGACCTGGGCGCGGTCTTTCGCGGGCGCGCCGGTGGTGATCGGTTCCCCAATGAGGGTTTGCGTCGGTGGCTGATGGACGAACGGGACGTGGCCACCGGCGGCGAGGACGACCTCGCATCAGGGGACAGGTCGCCGCCGAGAAAGTTTTGGCTGGAGCCGGCCACGCTGGCGGCCATGCGCGGCGAGTCCGCGGTTTGCCGCGCGATCTTCGCAATCCTGTTGCTCTGCTCCGTCGTGGGGCCGACGCTTATTCAGGGATGCGGCGGGTGGAAGATCGTCCAATGACAGGGGCGTCCAATAAAGAATTTATTAACCTTCCAGCCGTAGAAGCGATTGATGCAGATGGCCACGTTCCTGTCCGCCCACGATATACGCCTGCTCGCGAGTAGCTTGCTCGCGAGCCTGGTGTTTTGCTCCGTGGCGCTCTGGATCATGCCGATGCGGCCCGCGGCGCGTTGCGTTCGAACCATCGCGCGAACCGCGCTCGCGGGAATGCTGCTCGGCGGTACGATCTGGATTGTGTTGTTTCTTTCCTGGAAGGGTTTCTTCCCGTTCGTCGACGCGGCGATGCCGATGTCCGCGGTGGTCGCCTCATTGGCACTGGCGATTGTTGGCGCGACCGCGACCCTGGCGACCTCGGTCTTTGGTGATTCCGGCACGCGCAATACGGTGCTCGCGGGATCGATCCTGGCGGCGACCGTCTCTTGCATGCTCTTCGTGACAATGAGCGCGATCGCCGCGCCTTTGGTCATCGGCTACAACCTGAGCGAGGTGCTGCTCTCGATGATCGGCTGCACGCTTCTGTGTTCAGTTGGTCTGCACGGCATCAGACACGCATCGACCAGACGCCAGATGCTTCTGCCAGGCGTCCTCGTCGCGGTCGCCATTCCCGTGCTCAACCTCGCGTCTTTGTCCGCTATCCTGCCGTTCACGGAATGGGAAACCGTGGCCGCCACGCCGGGCGCTCTCGCGCTGCAGCCGTTGACCGTGGTGTTTCTGTCCGAGTTCGCCGCGATTCTCGCTCTGACGCGAGCGGGCGCCCAGGTCGACCGACGGACCGCGGCCCGTACGCGACAGGAAAACGAACGGCTGCGGCAACTGACCGACAGCACGTTCGAGGGTCTGTTGGTACACCGTGACGGTCTGGTTCTGGACGCGAACGCGGCATTCTGCGCGATGACCGGCATGACCCTCGACGCGGTGAAGGGCCGGCCGATCAGCGACTTCGCGTCAGCGCTGCGGGCCACCTCTGGGAATACCTCTCCTGGGCATCTTCCGATCGAGACCGAGCTTCTCGTCGCCGGCGGTGAGCCGTTCCTGGTGGAAATGCTCTCCCGCGAAATCAATTTGGGCGACGGGCAGGTGCAGGTGACGGCGGTGCGCGATATCCGTGAGCGCCGCGCGGCTGAGCAAAGCGCCCATGATCGGCAGCAGGTTCAGGATCTGCAGCGCGAAACCGGCGAAGCGCGGGAGCGGCAACGGATCGCCGAGGAAGCGAGCCGCGCGAAATCCGCCTTCCTCGCGATGATGAGTCATGAAATCCGGACGCCGATGAACGCGGTGCTTGGTCTGGCGTCCACGTTGCTGGACGATGGGATGACGCCGGATCAGCGGCAGGCGGTCCTCGCGATCAAGACCTCGGGCGATAACCTGTTACGGATTCTGAATGATATTCTGGATTTTTCCCGCCTCGACGCCGGTCGGATGACCTTCGAATCCGCACCGCTCTCACCGGCTGGCCTGACCGAGGAAATCTTGCGCGTGCACAGTCTGGGTGCCACCGAAAAGGGGCTGCTTCTGACCGCCGGTCAGGAGCCGGGAATGCCTGACAGAGTGATCGGCGACGCGGGCAGAATTCGGCAGGTCTTGCACAACCTCATCTCCAACGCCGTCAAATTCACCAGAGCCGGGTCGGTGACCGTGAACGCACGCTGCGTCGCGCGCGGTGCCGACGATGCCACCATGGAATGGACCATCGCCGACACCGGCATCGGCATCGCCCCGGACCAGCTTGGCACCCTGTTCGATGCCTTCGTTCAGGCGGACAGTTCCATCACACGGCGTTTTGGTGGTTCCGGCCTTGGCCTCGCGATCAGCCGGCAACTGATCGACCGGATGGGCGGAACGATCTCGGTCACCTCTGTTCCTGGGGAGGGAAGTGTTTTCCTGGTGCGCCTCACCCTGAACCTGGCGGACGCACAAGATATGCCGCTGTACGTCCCGGCTCCCGTCGACCTGTTGACCCAACGGATCGACCTGATAGGCCGGCCGTTGCGGTTGCTGCTGGCCGAGGACAACGCGACGAACAGATTTGTGTTTTCCCGGTTGCTGCGGGGGACAGCGGTCGAGGTCACGATCGCCGAGAACGGGGTCGAGGCGGTCAACGCCGCCGAACAATCCAATTACGACGTGATTTGCATGGACATGAGCATGCCGGAGATGGATGGGTTGGACGCGACCCGGGCAATCCGCGCCGCGGACGGGCCGAACCGCCTCGCGCCGATCATCGCTCTGACGGCGAACGCGTTCGCGGAGGATGTGGAGGCCTGCCGCGCGGCCGGGATGGACGACTTCCTCTCCAAACCGGTCAGCAAGGACGTGCTGTTCGCCGCGATCCTGCGCTGCCTGCCATCGACGCAATCGAGCGTGGTCGAGGCGGATCCAACGGAGGCGAACATCAGGTCGCGCCGCGCCGCGTGACGGGCTTAATGATCCGCGGTCAACGGATCGAGCCACGACCTGAAAGAGACTTACATCGCGGCACGTCAAAGCCGGGAAAATTTCAGTCCGGCCGCCGCGGCGCCTCGTCGAAGATCGTGATCGCCAGTTGTACGAGTTGCTCCGCGGTGGCCGCGTAGCCGGCGGTATCGGCATCCTTGGCCAAAGTGATCAGCCGATCGGACAAGGTCATCGGGCTGAGCGTGGTGGACTGGCGGATCCCGGTGTCGATCATGGGGAGCATGGCTGGTTTCCTTCGCGCACTTACGCCGCGACGGCTTCACGCGCGCGTAGGTCGGCCTCCCACCATTGCTGGCGAAACCTTACGAAAAAGTTATCTCCCGGTAAGGTCCGGCGACGTTTCGGGCGCCGTTCGCTGGCCCAGTACCGCGGCACTCGTGTCACCGGCTTGCCCCAGAGCCTCCCGCAGCGCGAGAACCCGCAACGCGGAGGCCAACGGCGTCGTCCCATCGCGTTCCCCGTCCACAGCCGCCACCAGACCTGACAGGTGCATCCCCCGCGATCGCGCCGCCGCGTGCAGCACCTCCCAGAACGCGGCCTCCAGCGCGACGCTGGTCCGATGCCCGGCAAGCGAGAAGCTTCGTTTGATCAGGCCGCTCACGCTCCACCTCCCGCCCTTCAGGAGGCCATGATACGGTGTCGCGGCGGGCTGGCGAGAGAGGGAGCGCATGATCAAACATGGTTCGTGGCTGGTATTGGGGTTACTTGCCTGCCACACGGCCTCGGCCGCTGTCCTGGAGGTTGGGCCAGGCAAGAAGTTCGACAAACCCAGCGCCGCGATCGCTCAGGCGCATGATGGCGATACAATTCGGGTGCTGCCGGGGACCTATGAGGATTGCGCCTCGATCCGGCAGAATCGTTTCACGATTGAAAGCGCGGGCGGCGACGTCGTCATGAAGGACAAGACCTGCGCCGGCAAGGCGATCCTGGTGATCGGCGGCACCAACGTCACGGTGCGCGGTCTGACGCTGGAGAACGCCAAAGTGCCGGACAAGAACGGCGCCGGCATCCGTGCCG
>CALFNB010000191.1 GCA_937902425.1 uncultured Acetobacteraceae bacterium
GCCTGGAAGCGAGTAGGTCTTGATAAGATTCCCGTTAGCGTCGAACAGGTCGGCCTGGCTGCTGTCCGCCCGCAGAACGTCTCCCGCGAACGCGCCGGACGGTATGACGCGCATCGCGAAACCGCTAGCTGGCGCGGTGCCGAAATCAGCGTTCTGGGTCGAAGTCTGGATATTGTAGCTTTTTATGATCGTGCCTTCGCTGTCGTAGATCACGGTTACATGGTCGTTTTTGAAGTCCACCCAGTCCGTGCCGCCCGTGCTACCATTGCCGGGGGCGACGGTGTAGCTGTTCATCAGCGCACCGGTGGCTGTGTTGTACTGGTTGATGACGGGGGCACCGGCAACGGCATTGGGCCCGCCGACGAAGGAGGTGCCCGCCAAGGGTCCGACGGACACGTTCACGATCGACTCGGGCGTGTTGTTCGAGGTCATGAAAGCGGAGTTGATCAACGTCCCGGAATTGTTGAACTTCGAAATGGTGCCGACACCGAAATTCGTCACATAGAAATTGCCGAACTTATCGAACCCGGACCCGGTGGTGTATGTCGTCCCGCTGGCGTCATTCATAGTGCATACCAGCGAGCCGTTCGGCTGGTAGACATTGACCGTTGAATTTCCCACCGAGGCAAACACGTCCCCCACCACATATGCGCTACCGCATGCTGCCGCCAGAGCGGAGCCTTCGCATCCGATAACCCCGAGGGCCATCGCCACGCCGGTGACAAACGTCAGACCTCTCATGATCGCGTCGCTCCTATAACCAGCAGACCAAACTGTAGGCACATAGGCAAATACCGTGCCATTCGCGGAGACCACGCAAAATCAACGCGTTATGCCGGTTGTATTTCCTCGAGCCATTGCACGTGTAAAGAATTCCGACGGTGATACGGGTCGTTGTTTGACCGCATCGCAAGCCGTTGAGCGGCTGAAATGATGCGAGGCCACGGCGCGCTAACCGTCGGTCCCCAACCGCCGCCGCACGCCTTCCGCCACCGCCGCCGCGCGCGGTGCTTCACTCTGCTCCAGGACCTCCAGTACTACCGGCGCCAGCTCGGGCATCCGCATTGCCGTCTGCCCCAGCCGCACCCAATCATCATCCTCCGCGATCCCCGCCAGCGCGCCAACAACTTCCGCTGACGGCGCGGTGCGCAGCAGCCGGGTCAGCACCGTGCGACCCTCACCGCGGCCCAAAGTCCCGAGCGCCAGTGCGGCGGCATGGGTGACGCTCGCATGCAGATCTGCCAGCAACTCGATCAGCGCCGTGATCACTTCCGCTCCGCCTCGGGCACACCGGCACGCCGCCTCCCGCACACCCAGGTCATCATCGCGCAGGAACACGGCGACCCGATCCGGAGGCAGCCGGCATCCCAACTCCGCCGCCGCGCCCAGTGCCACGCGCGCTCCTGGGCCGCGCACTGACCCCGATACAATCAGCCGTGTCACCGCCGCCGCCGCCGCACTGCCGCCCAATGTGGCCAAACCGCGAAGCGCCGCCGCCTGCTCGGTCACCTCCCGGTCGAGACCGAAGCCGGCGAAACGGCGGCACAGCGTCTCCAGCGCCGGCACCGCGTCGGGCAGTCCGCGCCGCGCGGCCTCCTGAGCCAGTCCCGCCGACTCGTTTTGCCGCGCTCGCGGCAGCACGGCGATCAGTTCGGCATCGGACAGCCGCGCCGGATCGAGCGGGGCCCAATCCATCGACCCGATCTCCGGCTCAGGCGGCGCGATGCCAGCCCCCGAAAACAGATCGAGCTGCCCAACCGCCGAATCGTGAAGCCCCGTGGCCATGGCCCACACTCCATGCCAGAATCCCCGACCCGAGCAAGAGTGCGAAGTACCATGAGCGTCATCGAAACCGGCGGCATCGACTGCGACCTGCACCCCGCCGTGCCCAACATCAAAGCACTGCACCCGTATCTGTCCGACCATTGGCGCGACATCGTCATCCAGCGCGGCATTGGCGAACTGGACTCGCTGTCCTACCCCGTGAACTCGCCGCTCACCGCTCGCCCCGACTGGCGGGTCGCCGGCCAGAAGCCCGGCTCCGACCTGGAGTTGCTGCGCCAGCACGCGCTCAATCCGTTCCGCACCAGCATCGCCATCGCCAACTGCCTCTACGGCGTCCAACTCTTGTTCAGCGAGGACCTGGGCGCTGGTTTCGCCAAAGCACTGAACGACTGGATGGCCGCCGAGTGGCTCGACAAAGAGCCCAGGTTGCGGGCCAGCATCGTCGTTCCCGTGCAAAATCCCGAGATGGCGGTTGATGAAATCAATCGCCTCGCGCCGGACAAACGATTCGTTCAGGTCCTGATGCTCGTCATGGGCGACATGCCTTTGGGCAAGCGTCATTACTGGCCGATCTACGCGGCGGCCGAGAAACACGGCATGCCGGTCGGCATCCATGCCGGCAGCGCGTATCGCCATCCCGTCACCTCGTTGGGCTGGCCGACTTATTACTCCGAGGACTACGCGGCGCAGGCGGCGGCGTTTCAACAGGGTCTGTCGAGTTTGATCTGTGAGGGGGTGTTCACGAAGTACCCCGACCTGAAAGTCGTGCTGCTGGAATCCGGCTTCACCTGGCTGCCGGCGCACCTCTGGCGGCTGACCAAGTTCTGGCGCGGTCTGCGGATCGAGGTGCCGTGGCTCGACCGCGCACCCACCGAAATCGTGAAATCGAACGTTCGCCTGACGACACAACCTTGCGACGCGCCGCCGACCGAGCCAATGTTCCAGAAACTGATGGAACATATGGACAGCGATGAGTTGCTGTTGTTCTCGACCGACTATCCGCATTGGCAGTTCGACGGCGAGGACGTGCTGCCGCCCGGCCTGTCGCGGGACACCGTGCGGAAGATCATGATCGACAATCCGCGGGCGACGTATCCGCGACTGCGAAACGGATGAACGAGGACTGGCCGGACCTGCCGTTCTCGGAGTGGGCGGACACCTGTGCGACACTGCACCTTTGGACGCAGATCGTGGGTAAGATCCGGCTCGCGCTCACACCGGCTGTCAATCATTGGTGGAACGTTCCGCTCTATGTGACCAGCCGGGGGCTGACAACGTCTCTGATGTTCCATGGCGCGCGCGGTTTTCAGATCGATTTCGATTTCATCGAGCATCGCCTGAAGATCCAGACAAGCCTTGGCGAAACCGCGATCGTCATGCTCGCACCGCGCACGGTCGCCGATTTCCATGGCGAACTGATGGGTCGGTTGCGAGAGCTTGGCCTGGAAACGCGCATCTGGACCATGCCGGTCGAGATACCGGATGCGATTCCCTTCGACCAGGACAATCAACACGCATCGTACGACGCGGAGTACGCCAACCGCTTCTGGCGCGTGCTGTCGCAGGTCGATCGGCTGCTTAAGCTGTTCCGGTCCCGGTTCATTGGCAAGGTCAGTCCGGTGCATTTCTTCTGGGGCAGCTTTGATATGGCGGTCACTCGCTTCTCCGGGCGTCCGGCTCCGGCGTTGGATAGCGCCTCGCCCAATCTTGGCACATGGGTCATGCGAGAGGCCTACTCCCACGAAGTCAGCAGCGCCGGCTTCTGGCCGGGCAATGGCGGCTACGGCAAGGCCGCGTTCTACTGCTATGCCTATCCGGAGCCGGACGGCTTCGCGCGGGCTCCGGTCGCGCCGGATGCGACATTCCACGACGAGAGTCTCGGCCAGTTCATCCTGCCGTACGACGCGGTCCGCGAGGCGCCGTCGCCCGACGATGCGGTCATGCGGTACCTGCAAAGCACATACGAAGCGGCGGCTGGTCCGGGAGGCTGGGACCGCTCCGCGCTGGAGCGAACGATCGCTTCTCCCTCCGGGTGATCCGTGCCATATTACCCGCCACACACACTGAGGGCGCCTCATGAACGTTCAGGTCACGTCGCGTCCATTGCCGGCCGCGGCCAACGCGTCGAAGCTCGCCATCGCTGACTGCGACATCCATCCACAGCGCGGCAACGACAAGGCGCTGCACCCGTACCTGGAACAGCGCTGGATCGAGCACATGCAGACCTTTGGCGCGCGTCCGCGGCAAGCTTATCAGAAGAGTCCGGCGTATCCGAAGGGCCAGCCCAACGCGTCCCGCCGCGACGCGTATCCGCCCGAGGGCGGCCGTCAGGGCAGTTCTCTGTCGTTCATGCAAAAGCAATTGCTGGATCAGAATAATTGCGTGCTTGGTATCCTCAACCCCACTGGCGACAACGGGCAGTCGTATCAGAACCGGGAGTTCGGCGCGGCGGTGTGCCATGCCATGAACGAATGGGTTTTGCACGAGTGGCTGGAACCCGAACCGCGCCTCAAGGGTTCGATCGTCGTGCCGTACGAGGACGCTGACGCGGCGGTGGCGGAGCTGGAAAAATACGCCGCCAACCCGCATTTCGCCCAGGTGCTGATGCTGAGCCGGACGAGCGAGCCGCCGGGGCAGAAGCGGTATTGGAAGCTTTACGAAGCCGCGGCCGAGGCTGGTCTGCCGGTCGGCGTGCATGCGTTCGGCTTTGGCGGTTACCCGGTCAGCGGTTCCGGCTGGCCATCGTACTACATTGAGGACATGGTCGGGCACGCGCAATCCAGTCAGGCCTTCCTGACGTCGATGGTCATCGAGGGTGTGTTCGAGCGCATCCCGGACCTCCAACTCGTGCTGATCGAGGCCGGTTTCGCATGGTTGCCGTCGCTGTCCTGGCGCCTGGACAAGATCTGGAACCGCCTCCGCGTGGAGACGCCGCATCTGAAGCGGCCGCCGTCGGAATACATCCATGAGTCGGTGTATCTGACGACCCAACCGATGGAAGAACCGGCGAAGCGGGAGCAGGTGCTGGACGCGATCGACTGGATCGGCTGGGACCGGTTGCTGTTCGCGACCGATTATCCGCATTGGGATTATGACAATCCCGACATGGTGCTGCCGATGCCGTTGCCCGAGCAGAAGCGCCGCGACTTCTTCCTGAACAACGCGGCGAAGCTGTACAAGCAGGACTGACGTGACCTCGTTCCTGGCCGCCGCGCGCGGCCTGGCACCGCTGGTCGACACGTTGCGTGACCGGTTCGATATCGACCGGACCTTGCCGCCGGCTCTGGTCGACGCGATACACGCGGCGGGTTTGTTCCGCATGTGGGTGCCACGCGCGCTCGGCGGCGCGGAACTCGATCCGCTGAGTTTCCTGACGGTCATTGAGGAACTTTCCCGGATTGACGGCTCGGTCGGCTGGTGCGCGGTGATCCCCGCCGGTTACGCACGGCTGTCCGGCGCCCTGGCGGAGGACACCGCGCGGGAAATCTTCCAGGGCCCCGGCCGAGGCCTGCTGGTCGGCACGTTGAACCCAACCGGCAAAGCCGCGACAGCGCCGGGCGGTTACCGTGTCACCGGCCGCTGGGGCTACGGCAGTTTCATCGGCTATGGCGATTGGGTGCTTGGCAACTGCATCACCGAGGACGGCGGCCTCCGCCTGTGCCTGTTTCCGCGTGATGCCGTCGAGGTATTTGATATTTGGCACGTTGGCGGCCTGCGCGCGACCGGCAGCAACGACTTTCAGGTGACCGACCTGTTCGTTCCGGAGGAGTATACAATTCCGCTGGTTGAATTTCAGCCACCGCCGCGCCGGCCAGGACCGCTCTATGCCGTGCCGATGACCAGCACATTCGTCAGTTGTATCGCCACGGTCGTGATGGGCATCGCTCGCGGTGCGATCGAGGCGCTGATCGAGATCGCCGCCACGAAGACCACCGCCGGCTCGGCTACGGGGCTGCGCGATAAGCCACTGGCGCAGGCCGGCATAGCGCAGGCTGAGGCGCTGCTCCGCTCCGGCCGCGCGTACTTGTTCGATGAACTCGGCGCCATGTGGGCCGACGCCGAGGCGGGCAAGCCCATATCGATGCAACAACGAGCCGACGTGCGGCTGGCGGCGGTGCACGCGGCGCAATGTGCGATCCAGGCGGTGGACGTGACCTATCAATTGGGTGGTGGCGCCTCGCTGTTTCAGGGCGGCCGGCTGGAACGCTGCTTTCGCGATGCGCATGCGGCCGGTCAGCATGTGGCGCTCAGTCCACTGAGCAACCTGGAGCCGATCGGCCGCGTGCTGTTCGGGCTGCCTCCCGGAATGGCGCGCTTCTGACGCACGTACCTCCAAAAAACGCCACAATGATCCCGTGTACGCGGTGCCAGCCCGCAAGGAGAGCCTCAATGATTCGCCTGCCAATCGTTTGCGCCGCCACCGCGCTGCTGCTGACCGCCTGCGCCTCGGACATCACGAACCCGAATACTTCCGGCGCGGGGAGTGGCGGAACCGGCGGCATTTCCAACGCCGGGCTTATGGGCGGCGGCCACGGTGCCCCGGGCAGTCAGGAGGACCTGGCGCAATCGGCCGGCGACCGGATTTACTTCGACACCGACCAAAGCCTGGTGACCCAAGAGGCCCACGCGATTCTGGATCGCCAGGCGCAATGGCTGCAACAATATCCTCGCATCAGCGTATGGGTCGCCGGCAATTGCGATGAGCGCGGAACCGAGGAATACAACCTGGCACTCGGCCAGCGCCGCGCCAACGCCGATCGTGACTACCTTGCCTCGCGCGGCATCGATAGCAGGCGGATCCAAACCATCAGCTACGGCAAGGACCGTCCCGTCGATCCATCGTCCTCCCAGGAATCCTGGGCGCATAACCGTAACGCGATCACATCGGTCCGCTGAGCCACATCCTGAGGGGGGAAACCAAAACAACCGGAATCGCGTTGGGTGTGCTCGCGTATTTCGTGTTCGCGATGCACGACGCCGGGATCAAGTGGTTGGTCGCGGACATTCCGGTCACCGAGGTGCTGTTCTTTCGCAGCGCGACGATCCTGGTCATTTGTCTCGCGATTGGACGCCGCACGCTGTTGGAGCGCGCCGCCGCGTCATCGCTGAAACGTCCGCTGGCGTTTCGCGGTGTGGTCAACCTGATCGCATGGCTGTGTTATTACTCAGCGGCCCGTGCCTTGCCGTTGGCGCAATTGCTGTGCCTGTACTTCGCCGCGCCATTGATGATCACCATCATGGCGCGGCAAATCCTGAAAGAACAGGTGACCCGCGCGCGGTGGATTTCCGTGGGCGTTGGCTTCGTCGGCGTGCTGTTCGCCTCCGACCCATCCGGCGTGCGCGCATCGTTCCCCGCGCTGCTGGTGCTGATCGCGGCGGCACTGTGGGGTTACGGCATCATCCTGATGCGGCAGATCGCGCGGCAGGAGCCAACCTTGCTGCAAATGCTGGCGATCAACACGGTGTTTTTGATCGCTACCGGAACGATGTGTCTGCTGCGCTGGCAGCCGCTGACGCCAGCGCAAATCGCTGAACTGATCGGCGTCGGATTGATCGGCGGCCTGGCGCAGTTCCTGGTGTTCGAGGCGGCGCGGATGATCCCCGCCTCGGTGATGGCCACCGTCGAATACAGCGCCCTGCCATGGGCGTTCTTGCTCGGTTACTGGATCTGGCGGGATATTCCGGCGGTGCCGGTGTTCATCGGGGCCGCGCTTATCATCGTCGCCGGCGCCATCCTGGTGCGGGCCGAACGTCAGGGACAGAAACATTGAGACGGGTAGGCGACGTGCGTTGTCTATTGACCGGGCGTGACAGTGTCGGAGCGAGTGAAGTCATGATCTACAACCACGGTGAACGCGAATGATTTGTGGTGAGTTTGAAAATGCTACTTGGTTTCACCTTTTCGGCGCATTCGAATTTCCCCACATTTCCGAACTAAAAGGTCAGTCGCAGCAATTGTCTGGAAATCCAGGTCACCGCCTCGTTCCCACTTGATGTGACCAACCTGCATCGCCGAATCGAATAGCCCTAATGGTGCGGTATCGAGAATTATCGGAATAACTTCTCCGGTCTTAAATCGTTGCTTGAACTGCGTCGACTCGAATTTAGTCCAAATCCTCTTTGGATAATCCGGCCCTAGAATACAGATCACTAATTGAGCGTCAGACGTGTAGATAGGAGCCAAGTACTCCTCGACGTCCTCAGCCAACAATCGGTGCTGCTCATTTTTGTCGTAAAACACTTCCATTTCGTGCTCCTCGAGTGCGTGATTGAGCGCCTCTGCAATATCTCGGTCGGTTCCTGAGAAAGATAGCGCAAAGTCATAGCGGGAGGGAAAGTCCATCGACAGGAAGCCAACTTCTTCTGCTAGACTTGGCCACGAAATATTCCGAATGTAAAACACAAATTGTGGATCTTGCGCTACCAGGGTTCCGCTCGTGGAGTCGAAATGGAGGACACGTTGTATGTCGGGTGACGATTCAATCAAGTCTGCTAAAAAGCCTTTTGTAACTACCTGAGATACACTACCTCTTTGCTGAGGATGCCGATCCGCTTCGCGATCGGCGTTTATGGACCAGTTTTTGCTTTGGCTAAGCCAATACAGTAGATGAAGGTACGGGGCACGTCCTTCTCGCCGTAATTTAGTGCCGCGTGCGAAGGCAATCGTTGTATCGTGAAATGCACGTGCCAAAATATCCATCACATGTGCCTTCACAGATTCAAAGCTCTCGGACGTTGTTGTGGGTTCTGTCATTGTTTGCAGAACGTTGCTACGTAAACAGGTGTGGTACGAAAGCATTTGTGCTATATAAAAACTGCCTTGGGCTGCCAACACAATCTCGTCTCTGACGTTGAGAGATATATTTAGAGCAATTTCGCCTTTAGTAACGAGTTCATAAACCTTGTATTCTGGGTTTGCCTCAAACGGTATGACTTCAATTCGATTAGCTAAGTCCTTGCCAAATGATATCAATGATTGGCCCGCGTTAGGAATACCCAAAACGACCAGCTTGCTATGAGACACACCGTCATCGGCTAGAGTTTTCATCAGATCGGCAAGCTCTCTTTTGGAATCCTCACTTAATCGATGAAAGTCATCGATAACGACTGTACCGAGCGGCAACTGATTTGGAAGGTCTTGAATTAAATCCAAGTCGGTGCCACGGCGAGCTGACAACGATAAGACGCGACCTGCCAAGCCAGCCTCAGCAATCGCCTTGCTCGCAGAGGTGGTTTTGCCAATTCCTGAAGGACCTTCGATCACGATGCTGCGCCCGGGAGTCCGCAAGGCAACCAGAAGCCTTGTGTATTCGACCGGTTGAACGAACGTGTGCTCTGGCACGCCAGTCTGAACGAAGACATCCTGGACGCCCAGGACCGGTAGATTGTCCATCACTTTCCTCAGGGCAAATGCGAAACGGCCTAAAGCCGGCTTATTGCAGACGATATTTTGCACACCATTGGCGGTAATTGCAAGCATTTTCAGCGGTGTGGCAGGATGGGTGCGTGCAGGCCACTCCAGCGATAGCCTCAAATATCAGTCGTAAGGCTCCAGCGGCAACACCGGCCGCGGCAACGCGCCGCGATATACGTTGGCTCCGGAGTGCGCGACCGTGCAGCCGGCGTAGGCGCCATCCTCGAAATGATAATGCCGTGTGTGCTGTTCAACATTACCCCAGATCGCGCCGATCTGATGGTAATGGAACTGCACCGCTCGTCGCCGCAGGTTGGAGGTATTGGGTTCGGTGAAGTGGTGCAACAGAGAATGGAAGATCAGCGCGTCACCCGGCTCCATCTCCACCGCGATACGCCGCCCGCGATCGACATATGACTCGACGATACAGCAACGATTGAAGTCGTCTTCATGCTCATGCGGCACGCCGCCGCCGAGATGCGAGCCCGGCACGAGTTCCATGCAACCGTTGCGCTTCGACGCGGAGTCGAGTGCGATCCAGACGCCAACGATAAGCCCAGGATCGGTGACCCGGAAATACGACGCATCCTGATGCCACGGCTTTTCCGAGCCGATCCGCGGTGGTTTGACCAGCGCCATCTCCTGGAACAGCACCCGTCCGTGACCGAGCAACTGATCCAGCCGCGTGTGCAGACGGCGGTTCATCGCCGCCATTTTCAGCGCGGGAGCGTCCTCCACGAAGTCCATATATTTGCGGATGTGAAATTCCCGTTGTTCCGGCGTCAGCTTCGACGGATCCTGGCCGTATTCGTACATCAGCGATGTTTGACCCGACGCGATCCGGCCCGTCGCGAGATCTGACAGCGCCTGCTTGCATGCCTCAATTGACCGCGGTCCCAAAATGCCGCGCGCCAGCACCCACCCCTCGCGGCGGTACTGAGCCAGTTCATTGTCGGTGAAACCATCCGAGTGCACGTTGTCCTCGCTTGTTGACGGAAGGGGGCCCGTGTTTCAGCTTGCATGCCCGTGTTTCAGCTTGCATGCCCGTGTTTCAGCTTGCATGACTGTGCGTGAAACCCGAGGGAGAAACAATGGCCAGCGATTACACGGTCGGCGATCTGGTCGCCGAATTTCTCACTGCCTGCGGGGTCACCACCGCGTTCGGCATCGCCTCGGTGCACAACATTCCCATGCTGGACGCCATCGGCCGCCGCAACACCATCCGCTTCATGATGGCCCGCGGTGAACTGGGCGGTGCCCACATGGCTGACGGCTATGCCCGCGTTTCCGGCGGTCTGGGCGTGCTGTTTTCCTCCACCGGGCCAGGCGCCGCGAATGCGATCGGCGGATTGATCGAGGCGCGGTTCTCGGGCTCGCCGGTGCTGCACATCACCGGCATGACGATGTCGAAATTCGCCGATCGCGACGTGGGATCAGTGCATGATCCGATCGATCAGCTCGGCATGATGCGTTCGGTGTGCAAGGCCGCGTATCGCATCCGCTCCGCGCAGCAGGCTCTCGGCGTTCTGACCCGCGCGGCAACCGAAGCGCTGACGGCACCCACCGGACCGGTCAGTGTCGAGGTGCCGATCGATCTGCAGCGCGTGAAAATCGAGCGTCCGGCGATGCTGGACAGTTTCGTGCTGCCGCTCCCGCCAGGCCGCACACCGTCCGACACCGAAATGAACGAGCTCGCGGCGCGCGTGAAGACGGCGAAGCGGCCCATGCTGTGGATCGGTTCCGGCGCCCGCATCGCCAGCGTCGAGATACATAAGTTGCTCGACATGGGCTTCATCTGTGTCAACAGCATCAACGGTAAAGGCACCGTGCCGGAGGATCATCCGATGAGCCTGGGTGGTCTGCATGGCAACGGCATGCCGGGGGTGCAGGAATTTTACGCGACCTGCGATCTGTTGCTGGCCGTGGGCACCCGGTTGCGTGCGCGGGAAACCGGCGACCTCGCCGTTAAGCTGCCGTCGAATATCGTGCATATCGATTGCGATCCGGCGGCGAACGGACGCACCTATCCGGACACGTACTTCGTATGTGGTGACTCGAAGCTGACACTGCGAGCGTTGCTACCGCGTATCAGCGGGCAAATGAAGATCGATCCAGGATACAAGGCGGAGTTCGCCGATCTGAAGCGCAAGGTGGTCGCCGATTTTCTGGGCACGCTTGGGGTTTACGGCGGGTTCTGCCAGCAACTTCGCGATGTGCTACCGAAGGATGCGATCTGGGTGCGCGATGTGACGCAGAACAACACGACCTGGGGTGACCGCGTGTTCCCGGTTTACTCGCCGCATCAAAGCGTGTTCCCGGTCGGCGCCGGCATCGGTCAGGGATTGTCGCTGGCTCTGGGCGCGGCGGCCGCGGCAGGCGAGCGGAAGACGATCTGCATGACCGGCGATGGGGGGTTCTTCCTCAATGTCGGTGAGCTTTGGACCGCGGTGCAGGAAAAGCTCGACCTGGTTGTGCTGGTGATGAATGACCGAGGCTACGGCGTGATCAAACGCATTCAGGACGCGACGGCGCAAGGGCGGCGGTTCTTCGCCGATCTGCAAGGGCCCGACATCGGCAAGCTTGCGGCGCTGTCGGACATTCCGTACTTCAAATGCGGCAGCGCCGAAACGTTCGGCGCCACGGTGGCGAAAGCGCTGGCGATCAAGGGTCTGACCATGGTTGAAGTCGACATGACCGCGGTTGGCGAGTTCCCGCCATATTATCCGTTCAATCAGCGCCAGGGGTGACCGGATCAGGACACTGACTTTTCGCCAGATCGCGCGCTACGGTTTCGCGCTGATTGGCGTGTCGGTGGCGCTTGCCATCGCCGCGTTGCTCCTGGCTGGTCCATTCGACATCGCACCGATTGTCGCGCGCCACGCCGCGCTGTCGCTTGGCCGTCCCGTCACCATCGCGGCGATGCGCGTTCATTTCGGGGCCGCCGTCAGGGTGGAGTTGCGCGGCCTCGTTATTGACAATCGACCGGGCGGCAGCCAGCCGCGGATGCTGGAGGTCGCCGAGATCGACGCGGAAATCGCCCCATGGCCGCTGATACTTTGGGCGCTGCCACGGCACGCGCTGATGATTCGCCATCTCGACATCAAGGGCGTCAGGCTGCTGCTTGAGCACACCGCCGATGACCAGCCCAATTGGCACTTCAACCGGTCCGTGCCGTCGCATGCCAACCCGCGCAGCGATTTTCCAACCTTGCTCGATGCGAGCATACACGATGTGGAAATCGACCTGCGCCCGTCCAGTGGCCATGTATTGCGTATGCTTCTGGGCTACGCCAGCATCGCCAGCAGCGGAGTGACCCAGCCAATCGCTTTGACCGCGTCAGGCGCTTACAACACCACCCCGCTTCAGCTCGCCGCGACGCTTCGATCGTTCGACGAATTGCACGACGCGGCACTGCCTTTCGGCATGAACCTCCATTTCAGCAGCGGCGACACGACGCTGGAATTCGTGGGAACCATGACCGATCCGCTGAACGCTGACGGCGCCGACGGGCGGGTCGCGCTGGATGCTCCGACCTGGAACCGTCTGCTCGGTATCGCCGGCATCGGCGCATGGACCGGACCGCCGCTCACCCTGTCCGGGCCGGTCAATCGACTGGGCGATCTTTGGCGACTGACCGGCGCCAGTGGAACGTTGCGTGGTCATGAGTTCCAGGCGGATTTCCAACTGCGGGAGGGCGCGCGCCGAGCACCGGATGAACTCACACTCAATGCCGCCTTCTCGACAGTCGATTTAACCGGCCTGCCCATGAGCCAGCAGCCGGGCGAGATGACGTTACGGATTGACGCCGATCCTGGCACTCTGCTCGATGCCGATGTCACCGCGAAACACCTCGTCCGTGGCGCGCTGCGAGCGGATGATGTCGAACTCAAGGTGAAACTCGCCCCTGGCTCCCTCGTCATCGCGCCGCTCACATTGCGTGTCGCCGGCGGCAAGGCACGAATCGATGCCACCCTGCGGAACACCGGAACCAGCGCCACGATGCAGGTCGATGCTGCTCTGACCAGCGCCGATGCCGGCCAGATCGCCGGAGTGCTCGGCACCGGGCCGTTGCCGCTCACTGGCGCGGTCGACGCGCGCGCCCAGGTGAATTTCGGGGGAAATACGGTGACCGATGCGGGCCGGAGCAATCGCGGCGTCGTCATCGTTTCGATGCACAGCGGCGCCATCGAGCGCAAGATCATGGAGGGCGCCTCCACCGACCTTCGCTTGCTGTTCCGCTCCTCGGCTGGCAGCGCGCAAATTCATTGCCTTCTCGGCATACTCGATTTGCGCGATGGCGTCGGCCGCGTCGCACCGCTGCGGATCAAGACCTCGGAGGGCACCATCGCGGGCGCCGGCACATTCGATCTGCGCGACAACACGATCGATGTCATCGTCGCGAGCGAGTCCGCGTCCACCGGGCTGTTCGCGCTGGATTTGCCGATGCGGATCGCCGGCGCGATCCTCGATCCGCATGTATCGCCAGCCGCACTGAGCGCGGGAAACGATCCGGCGAAAGCCAGTGTTGACCCGCGCGACATGCCAGCGGCGTTGCTGGCCTTGGTTCGCGGCGATCGGTGCTTTTTGGCTGGGGGTCGATAACGGGGCAGCGGACGGCGGGAACCAAGGCTCGTCCACGGGTTCACAACGGCAACGTCCCCTGCGGCAACATCCCCTGCCGGTCCGCCGGCTTCCCGCCATCCGCGGTCGCGCGCACCTCGCCGTCCGCGAACCGCAGCCGCATTCGTGCGCCAGGCTTAACAACAACTGCCTGGGTTATCGGCGCCCCCTTCGGATCGGTGACCAGCGCATAGCCCCGTGCCAGCACCGCCAGCGGTGACACCGACTCCAAACGTGCCGCCGTGCCATCCAACCTGGCCCGTGCCTCGCGCAACGCCGCCCGCGGCACCGAGGCGGTCAGCCGACCAAGGATCCCGCCGGCACGCTGATGCACGAAACCCACCGCCTGCCGCAGCCCCGATAGCAAGCGTTGCTCGGCCAGACCAAGCGCGTGGCGCCGTGTCGTCACCAGATTGGGCAGCGCCAGCACCAGTCGCCCGCCGCGATCGCGCACCCTGTCGCGCGCGGCGGAAAGCATCGCGGGCAGGTCGGGCAACCGGCCGCCAAACGAGGCCAACGCCGATCGCCGCCGCTCCAGCAGATTGGGCAGCGCCAATGCCAGCCGGTCGCCGCGATCGTCCAGCCGTTGCCGCGCGGTACCCAGAAGCGAGGGCAAATCGGGCAGCAACCGCTCCGCTCGCATCAACCGCAGCCGCCTGTCGCGGGCTGTCGCGGCCAGCGCTCCGGCCAGCCGCGCCGCCTTCTGCGCCAGATCGGCGAGCAAATCGGCCCGCGCCGGGATCGCCATTTCCGCGGCCGCCGTTGGTGTCGGCGCGCGTCGATCGGAGACGAAATCGATCAGCGTGGTATCCGTCTCATGTCCCACCGCCGAGATCAGCGGAATCCGGCAGGCCGCGACGGCGCGCAACACGATCTCCTCATTGAACGCCATCAGGTCTTCCAGACTGCCGCCGCCGCGCGCGACGATCAGCACATCGGGCCGTGGCACCGGTCCGTCCATCGGCAGAGCGTCGAACCCGGCGATCGCGGCGGCGATTTGTTCGGCCGCGCCCTCGCCCTGTACCGCGACCGGCCAGACCAGCAGGTTGCGTGGGAAGCGCCGCAGGATCGTGGTGCGGATGTCCTGGATCACCGCCCCGCGTTCGCTGGTCACCACGCCGATCACCCGCGGCAGCACCGGCAGCGGCACTTTCCGGGCGGCATCGAACAACCCCTCGGCGGCGAGCCTGATCCGGAGATTCTCGATCCGTGCCAGCAACGCACCC
>CALFNB010000192.1 GCA_937902425.1 uncultured Acetobacteraceae bacterium
TCTTTCTTGAAACAAACGAAGGTCAGGTCGGGCAGTTCCTGCGCGCTATCGAGCAAGCCGCGATCACAACGCAACAGGGACAACATTTGCGCGACGCCCTGCTTACAGATGCTGTATTTGCCGATTTTGCGCATGACCAGACAGTGGCACGGGAGATCGCGGGGCGTCTCTTTGATGAAGCGGAGCTCACTGCATCGGGCGCCCGTCAGCGGCATATTCTGACAAGTGGCGTCGACGGTCTTGGTTCGGAGACCGTGGCTTCACTATGTGCTGCAAGAATTCGATGTTGGCTGCCCAATCGGCATGGCTACCATCGGTCGTCGGCAATCTATGCGATGCAACGATGGCCTGCCTCAAGCCATGAGGCATGCACGCGCGCCTTGTTGAGATTGCTGGCGGCGGATGAAGAAACGACCCGACGGGCCGCAGCAGAGGTTTTGCCTCTGTTGGCCCGCCCAGGCGGTAACACGAAGGAGGAATTGAAGAGCCTGCTCAAGGCGGCGCCATCAGTGGATGTAGTTGCGTCAACCCTTTACGCGTTGGGATGCGGATGGGCCGGCGATAGCGACGTCGCCGCTCTTGCTGCGGACGCCCGGTCGTCATCAGACCCGGCGGTAGAACGCCAGGCGCTCCGTATCCGCGCCATGCGCAAAGAGACAGATGAACTGGATTTCCAGCGCTTCCTTAAGCTGAACTACAGCGAGCGTCCGATAATCGGGCATATGGCGGGCCGAGGTCTGATCGAGCACTTCGCGGAAACGCGCCGTGCCGAATTTATCAATTGGCTTACTAACAGAATCGAGTCGAAATATGATCGCAACCCTCATGATCTGATGCCTCTTATCGGGTCACTGATTCTGTGTGACCCGCAACATCCGCTCGTGACGCCTATTATGACAGACTTACTCGCAAATGATTGGATTATGCGCGAGGTTTTTGCGGAGCAAGGGTTCCCTGCGGACCGTATCACCTGGACGCCGGAATTGGATGCGCGAATAGAGAACTTCGCCACCGGAAAAAATGGCCGGTTTTCAGAGTATGAGTTTTATTGGATAGCAAGGGTCAGACCACTGCCAACTCTCAAGGCTCAGATACTCAGGAATCTCGATTCCGAAGGCTCTTTGCGATTTTGGAGCGCGCGAGCGTTGGTAGATGTGTGGGGCACGGACGACCCCGAGACTAAAGCCGCTCTGCTCCCTTTCCTGGAGCGGCCCGCCAACGATCTCGCGTCGGTGGCCGACGTACTTCCAGCAGTCTGCAACGACAATGACCTTTGTCGCACGGCTTTTATTCGTGCGTTGCGCGATAGGCCCAATCGGTCGGAGATGATCCTGAGGGGGCTTCGCAAACTCGGCGTTACCATGGACGACGACGAGGCGTTTGAGGCAAGCATGGCATCGCAAAACGAGCGTTGGGGTCCCTTGTTTCACGACCAGTGGCGCGAGGAGATGTTCCTTCTTTTCCCGAGCCGTCCGAGCGTTCGGGACATGGCTCTGAAGGAATTGTACCGGCATGACGGATCCGTTGGCGCTGTCGCCATAAGCTATGCCGAGGATGCCAAGATTGTTGACGAGTTGCTGCGCGTACTGACCCCATTACCAACACCAGAGCGGCTAGTCGTATTATCGGCCCTTCAGGGGGTTGCTGTCGCCGATGATGGGGCCGTCGCGCTCCTTGATGCCAGCCGTGAAGACACAGAGAGCGCTGTGTTGACCGAAGCCACGATCCAATGGATGGAGGCACTGGTCGGCCGGAATGCTGTTTCAGAAGAGCAGATCGAGGCAATGGTGATGGACCTCGACGCCGTTGGGCCTGACTTCGGGGCCCGGCGGCTCACAGCCGTGGTCGCATTGGTGGCTGCAGGACATGTGGATCGCTTTGCGCGAGCGATCGGAAGGAAGGGCGAACCCCTCGACATCGCCGTTGGCGGGCGCACCATGCTACGTGAAAGCGAGCGCATAGTGGGCCATCTTTTGCGGTATTGGGTACCACTGGCGTCCGGCCTGGGAGGGGACGAGGCCGTGATGCGGCGTCTGGGACTATCGCCCGACGCGCTGCTTCCGCAGCTCAGTCCCAACGAACCCAACGCCCGCGCTGTCTTCGAACTACTTATCAAGGATGCACAGACAGATCCGAGTGTGGGCAAGTATATTCAGATGAATGCCCTCGCCAAATTTTCACCGCAGTGCGATGCCTTGCGCGCTATGATCCTGGCACGCCTAACCGGTCCGACACGTGGCGATTATTGGGACGGACTTATTGCCGGAGAGATCTTTGCCGAGCAATTCGCAACTGATTGCGAGATGCGCACCGCTGTAGTGGCGTCCTTCGAACGTCAACCGTACAATTTTGCCGCCACGGCTGCTCTCGCAGAACTGTTGGTGTACAACAACGATACTGACCTCGAGGCCCTCCTGAGACGAAAAGCGACAGGCACCAATTATGATGTTGCTACGCACTTCAAACTCGTTGCGGCCCTGTCGTCACCTGACAAAGTAGTAGCTGCACTTCGACAGCTACTGGCTAACCTCCCGATTGAACTCTACGAGTTGCAACTGCCACGCTGGATACCAGCCCTGACACGGCGGATTGAGCACGATACCGAACTTCAGTCAGCACTTTTGCAAGCGCTTGTGTCGGATACGCCGTCGTCCATAAAGGCATCATTCGTATCCTTACTGGCGCAGGCGGTTGGTCCCAGCCCAGCGCTGACAGAATATGTGTCTGCGGAGCTTCGGCGAGCGAATACGGCACCATTCCCAGAGATTGGGTTTGACCTCGGGTCACAGACAAACCGTGTCGTCGCACATCTCCTCACTGAAACTCTCGCTTAGCAGGCTGCTGAAAAAAAACCCTTGACCTCCTCGGCTGTCGTGGCTCCAGAACGGCGCCCCGCACTGGCGGCGACGGATATGGTGCTGGTGCCGGAATCGAGGAGATGGCTCGAGGCGCGCGTCGGCCACCTGTCCCGCTTTGGTCGCACCGGGAATGGTGGAGGCCCTGAAATTTCAACGGAAAATCAGAGCGGCTCCGCCACCTCACCCCGCCAACTTGACGCTACGTCAAAATACTTCTTGACGCTACGTCAAGAATGGCTATATGGGTCTCACCGTGACATCAGCGTGGAGGGAACTTGTATCGGAACGAAACCATAAAGCTTCGAGCAATCACGCGCTCCCCCGACTTTCGGATGATCGTGACCACTCATGCGGCAGATCGGATGGCAAAAAACGACATCGCTCGTTTCGAGGTCGAGAGACTGTTGAAGGCTGCGCCGGTAGTAATGGTCGATACGGAACCTGATGGCACTGAAACGTGGCGAGTGACCGGGCATGACACGGATGGACGGCGTATCGCGGTGGTTATCGAGCCCCTTCCGCCGAGCATGGCAGTCGTGATTACCGTAATCGGGTTGGACTGAAGGCTTTGCCTTCAGCCTGCCCATACAAGATAAACTTTTTCTGAAGGTTGATGATGACTCACGTCCTGGATCGCTACGAGGAAAAACTGATGGGCCTCCCCTACCCCATCACCTTGATCAACGCGGCCGAAGAGGTCACTCACCCAAAGACTGGCGAGGTTCTGGGTGTCACCGTTCCTGACGCGGAGGAGTTGGCGGCCGCCGTGTCGCTCGCCCTTTGCTTCATGCCATTCCGGCTGTCAGGCGCGGAGATCCGCTTCGTCCGCCGTGTCATGGGTATGACGGGCCAGGAACTAGCTGCTGCGGTAGAGATGAGCCCGGAGACGCTATCGCGGTGGGAAAATGGCAAGCAGGAAGTCGGCGGTTGGGCGGACAAGGCCATACGCATGGCCGCGATCTTACGGCTACAGGACCGCGCGCCAGCGTCTAGTTTGCGCCCCGAGGATATCGTCAGCCTCCGTTTTGGCCCTCGCCCTACCGACACTCATCCGAGGATTGAGGTCCATCGCGTGAGATCTGAGCGCGCTGGCGCCGACTCAGAAATCAAGGGGTGGGACGCTGAGGTGTTGTTGGCCGCGTAATCGCGCTGCAAAGACCATTTGTGTGGGCCGCTCATCCTTGAGCGGCCCTTTGTTTTTACGGCCTGGCATCCCTGCCGCCCGAGGATAACTCCGCAAATTTGCAGATTTTTCTACCGCCACTGACGCCGGAAAATGATGCTTCAGGCGCCTCGCCTCTCCAAGACATGCAAATTTGCATGTCACCTCGCGACCACCCCCGCCTTCGCCAGCGCATTTGAACCGTGCTCGGCAGGGCGATGATGCCGGATGGTCAGGCGCAGCCACGCGGAACTGCGCTCGTCTTTTTCCCGGTCTGTGCCTCCAGCATGTCGTGAAACTGCCGCAGCATGCCGAGGATGTGCTGCCCCTTCACCATGAACCTCTCAAATCGCCACTGCTCGAAATACTCCCCGATGATGCTGTCATCGTCTTCAAGAAATTTGTGCCAGACCACCCACGGCTTTGCGTCCGCCATGTTCCACGCGCCGTGAACCATCAGGTTGCGTTCCTCGGCTAGGCCCTTGAATCCCTCCTTGAGCGCGTCAAGTTTCAGCCCCGCCTCGGCGCGTTCGACGCTCTCCAGCGCCGCGATGAACTTCTCCGTCGTCGAACCTTTGGTGAGCTTCAGCTTCTGCGTCAGGTCGGCGTCGGTGAGTATCCAAGAGATTTCGATAATCTCCTGCTCCATGCGGCCGAACAGCACCACGGCGTCGGCTATCTCGAGCCGGAGCCATTCGGGCAGGTCCGGCGACAGCCGGGTGCCCTCGGGCATCGGGACGTGCATCGCTAGAAGGCCCCCGATATCTTCCGCGCGACCGCCACTTTCGCCGGCGGCTGGTCCTTCGGCCCGGCCAGCAGGTAGGTGATGAGGCAGGGCAGCGGCGTCTGGTCGGCCCAGCTCTTGTTGGTGAGCTTCGTATTCCTGAACGCCGCGCACAGGCAGAAGCCCGCGCTTTTCAGCTCCGCGATGCTTTTGTCCAGCGTGTCGCCGTAGCCCAGGATTTCTGTGCGCGAGGCCACATCGAAAACGTCCATGCAGTCGCGCACAAAGTCAGCGATGGCAGCGAAGACATCCTGCGCCGCACGCGGCAGCTCGGCCACACTCATTGTGCAAATCGCGCCGAAGCCAGGGCCGTCCTGCATCAGCGCGAGGAGCTGGCGGCCATCCACGGCCCGCGCGTCGAACAGCAGGTAGTCGCGCTCGAACGCCTCTTTCTGCTTTTGCAGCTCTTCCTCGGTCGGGAAGGACCGTAGCGCGTTGAAGTAGTCGATGTCGTCGAGGCTGAAGCCGCGGGCGAGCGCCCGGCGCGTGTCGAGGCTGCTGGGCTGGCCCTGTTCCACCCGCTGGATGGTCCGGGTCTGGAGGCCGGACAGTTGGGCCAGCGTCTCCTGCGTCCAGCCCTGCATGGTGCGCACGGTGCGCACGAGCGCGCCAATTTCCTCTGGTGTCAGCGGGCGCAGCGTGCCGTTCATTTCCCGGGCGGTGTCGGTCATGGTCATGGTCATCACGGTAGCTCCTTTGCGGTGCCCCGCATCCTGGCAAAAGTGGCCTCGCCCCAACACGACAGCAGCACGACAGTCGGGCGACAGGGGCGGCGGGCCCCGACAGGAGGTAAAAAAGAGAGGGCAGAGCGTCGGTTGTCAGCTAAACAACGATAAGGGCGAACGTTCAGCGAACATCCATCGCCTCGTCAAGATATTTTTCCCTCAAACGACCGTTGGGCGGTCACGCTTAAGGCTGACCGGGAACGCCGCCACACGAACGACAAGCCGGACAATATGATTGTCGAACGGAAAAACGACAGGTTCAGTCGACGCGATAGATAGATCGTCCTGGTGACCCAATATGCCGCGCGGAGACCATCTCGCACCGGCTCAGTTACGGTGATGGATTGCGGGACATCCCATGAAGGGGCTGAGCTCACCCCCAACGCGTCGCCACCTTGCCGGTGCTGCGGCAGGCCGCCAGGATCACGCATGAACCGCGCGACGGGCGACCAAGGATCACTGTTCGACCCCGCCACGCGGCCGCGGCGCGCGCGTCCACGCCAACCACCGAGGCAAACCACCATCACCATCGGCGCCGACACGATCGCCGCCGCGATGGCGGGCCGGATCGATGGTGAACGCATCATCGCGGAAGCCGTCCGCGCCGCGCGCCCGGACGCGCGCAACGTCGCCGTCGACCTCGCGACGATCCGATGGACGGATCCGAAGACTCGCCGCCGCGTGACATTCGCCACGCCGGCCGTGGTCCGCGCCGCGCTGCTTGGCCTGGCCCGGGGCGCCGCGCCAGAACCGTTCCGATTCATCCTCGGGCGCGCCGCGCTATCGACGCGCGAGGACTGAGGTGGCGTCGATTGTCGGCGCCGATGGACGTGAACGCGGAACCAGCCTGATCGTTCGCGGTGGGCGCATTGGCGGCATCGAGGCACGCCGGTCCCAGGTTCCGCAGCCAGCCGCCCACCTCTTCTGACTATCGATAAGCGAAGATTTCCGCTACCAGAGGCCCACGAGCAGCCCGGCGTCCGAGTTGATACCCTCATGGGCCAATGTTCCCCATGATAACGCGCGGTTATCATGGGCAGGAGACTCTAACTCGTTGAGATACGCCATAATTCACCGTTGACAGTTGGCAGGTCGCCGGATGCGCGGCCGCCGCGTTCTCGTGGTGATGTGGCGGCATGAGACTGGCCCGAGGTGGTTCGCCCAATGTTTGTTTGCCGTCAGTTTCGCTCCTGTCTCGGATCCGACGGTATGCTACCGGCCGGTAGTCATGGCCACCATCGGGTGTGGCGAGGAAACACCAAATGCCATTTCCAGGTCAGGAAAAGGCGCGCAGGTGGGCCGGCTCCACGTCCGATCCTCGCACCGCAGCCGGTCGTTCGGTGAAATAAAGGACGCGGGTGATTGGGACAGCCGTAACAGGGGCAAAACCACGGGCACGGGGTACCGCGCGCTCCCGAACGCCAGCGATCAAGTAAATAACACGAACAAAATATTGGTGCTTGCGCCAATCAGGCGGGGCGCAGCCGAGCTCTGACGTAATGGTCGAGCGGTTCAATGATCGCGTGCCCCGCTACCTTGAACCTGCTACCCAGATAATCCCAGACCGCGATGCCGAGCTTGTCGCAGGTCTTGACGAGACTGAGGAAAGCATCGCGGCAGTCCCGGCCGATGTCGCTCCGTGTGCCAGCGCTGACCTTGCGCCGTGTGACCTGACAGCGAATGTCGTTTTCCGAACCGTTGGTGTGGAGCGGGATTTCCGGCCGCTCCAGCACCATCAACAACTCGGCCT
>CALFNB010000193.1 GCA_937902425.1 uncultured Acetobacteraceae bacterium
AGGCTGCTAGTCAAGGAATATCGACGGTGATTCGCGGCATCCACCGGATGTGACCTCTTTGCGCGGCTTCTGGTCAGGCGCCTTCTCCTTGGACCTGATCCGGAACGCGCACGGCGGCTGGGCAAATGTCCAGAACCGGGAGAAACGATCGCGGACGGCGAAACGGTTCATTCCGGCAGCCAATACCCATGGCGACGTTCACGGTTTGTCTGGGCCGGGGACGCAAGCGGGCATGTTTGCCGGCGTTGTGCCAATCACGTGCCCGGTGAGGGCAACTATCCTAAAAATGATATTCTTTGCACCAGGCACTGAAAAAGATTGCAAGGCGGTTTCGGCGATGGTAGGTTAGCGGAATAATCCATTAATCAGTGTAAAGACGGGAAATTAGGATGTTCAGAACTCACCTTCTTGCTGGTTGCGCGGCGTTTGTCGCGGCGGTCAACCTTCTCCCGGTTTCGCCGGCGCGAGCCGCGCAGACCCCATTTGATTTTGGCGTTTTGTTGCCAAACGGCGTAACGCCCGCACAGACCACCACGTTCAACACTTCCGGCCAGGTCGTCTATTACAACGTCGCGACGGAAACGTTCACGACCGGCATTTACACGATCACCGCCAACACGTTCAACACCGGCAACCCTGTGGGCACCGAGAGCCTCACTCAGGCAAGTACGTTCGCGGTGGGATCGAGCGAGTCCGGTTTGGGGGCGCATATCTCAACTGATACGAACGGGCAGACCAGCAGCATTTCGACCACGCGCGAGATCAATAATACCTCGTTCGTGACATTGGATTATAGCCAGGTGCTCACCGCCGGCGGAAGTCTGGTATCGATCTCCATCGGTTCGATCCAGACCGCGGAAGGGTACACGATCTACGGGTCCAACACTCAACCGACAAGTCTCGCGACTTTCACCAGCGGAACCCTTATCGGCAATTGCCTTAACCCGGCTTCTCCATGTGGTAGCAATCCCACCACCGTCAGCCTGCTTCCTGACCAGTTCAAATTTATTACCGTCAGCGCGTATCAGGGCGGGACTCCGACCAACAACATCACCATCGGTACGACGGTGATCAGTTCGACGAAAGTGCCGGAGCCGGCGAGCATGACGCTGCTGGGCGTCGGCCTTCTGGGCCTGGCAGCTGTGGTGCGCCGGAAGAAATCGGCCTGACCTGACCGACGTGGTTCCAGAATACGGGATTGCCTTCTGGAAATGATAGTCGAAAGCGGACCGCGTGAGCGTGGTTCGCGTTTTGCTTTCCACGCGTGGAGCCAGTCGCGGTCCCGGGGGCGCTCCTTGTGTCCGTTAATATCAAGCAGCGCTTGTCGCTCCAACCCGCGCCATGGCTCGGACAGACCGCATTCGTGCCAGTTCTGGCCAATTTGGGCGCCGAACCTCTGTACAAGCCCCCTTCATCCCGCTCCGCAGCTTGATCGGGGATCTGCCCCGACACAGTACTGGATCAAGCGACCCGGTCGGGGCCAGGCCATGACCGTGTCTGGTGGGTACGGGTCCTCGGGTGGAAAGCACCCTGAGCGCGCTCCGGAAATTCGGCGACCCGTCAAACAGACCTCCGATTCAACCGCGAGCGGTCCATGTCAAACACCCTCGCGCGCCATCGTCCGGCTCGCGGTCCAGGCGGTGGCGGTGATCGAGGACCAGACGGGAATGCCGAGGCGGGCGCGCAGTTCGGGTACCACATTCAATGTCGGCAGTTGTGAGCAGGCGATGAACGGCGCCTGACTGCGCGGTGTCACGGTCGCCAGTGCTTTCTCACGCACCTGATCCTCGGAGATCCGGCCAGGCGCGGCCGTCGTCTCGCAGAAGAAACCATCGAGTGTTTCGACCACGAAACCAGCTTCGCCAAGTACTTCCCGCAGTCCATCGTTCACCGCCGCCAGATAGGGCGTCACGACGACGGTCTCCGCTTCGGACACCGCCGAGGTGATCGTGCTCGGCGTAAAGAACAGCGTCAGCCTCAACGACACCACGCCGACCGGCAGCCTGACCACGCTGTTCGGTAAGGCGCAGACGCTGGAGTTGAGCTACAACCCGAGCACGACGGTCTCCACCAAGACGGTGTCGATCGGTGCCGCCGCGGGAAGCACGCCGAGCTCCCCGGCGTTCATCGCCATCTCCAACAACGCCAACCCCAACGCGTCGGGCGCGCAGATCTACTTCGAGGGTACGGTCGCGAGCGGGCAGAAACTCTACGCGGATGCGTCGATCAACTCCCTGACCAACACCGCTAACACGGGCAGCGCGGCGTTCATGAGCACGGTTTCCGGCCAGGGGATATTCGCCGACATCTATGCCAGCCAAGCAGCTTTCAAAGCGGGCGCGGCTCCGGTGGAGGTGGACACCTACAACACCAGCGGCAGCATCACCACCAGCGGCATCACCAGCAGCCAGGCGATGTACTTCAACGATCGGGTCGGCAGCCTGACCGTGATCGGCTACGTGGGATCCACGGGCGGCCATCTCGTCAGCTGATCGCCGGCCGCGTCACCAGACAGCCGCCGTTCCGGGCAACCGGAACGGCGGTTTTCTTTTGCGCGGACCGCGAACTCTGTTGGCGGGAAACCAGGCGGAAGAATGATTCAACCACAGATGCATACAGATGCATCGTGCCGCTGCAAAGTTTTCGTCCAACTTCGCACGACGGAGTGTGCCGCCAGCGCATAGTTCCGCTCGGTCCATCTCTGTGCATCCGGTTTGCATAATGCGTGGCTTACAGAAGTCCCACCGTTTGCGTGGCCGCCTCGATCGGCTACCTTTCCCAGGGAACGACCATCAGGAGGATCGCCCATGCCCATCGAAATCATCCCGACCGGGGCGGCGGTCGGCGCCGAGATCAGGGGGGTCGATCTGGCGCAACCAATCGACGACGTCAGCTTCGCGACGATCGAGCGAGCCTATAACGAGCACGGCGTCATCTTTTTCCGCGATCAGCACATCACACCGCCGCAACAGGTCGCCTTCACCCGCCGCTTCGGCGAGATCGAGTTCAATATCTTCGGCGAGCGTTGGAGCGTGGCGGGCAGTCCGGAGATCGTCGTGGTCTCCAACATCACCGAGGACGGCCGCCCGATCGGCGTGCGCCGCGCCGGTGAGAACTGGCACAGCGACATGTGCTACACCGCTCGTCCGCCGCGTGGCACGATGCTCTATGCGCTGGAAACCCCCGACCTGCACGGCCTGCCACTGGGCGACACCGAATTCGCCAGCGCCCAGGCGGCGTGGGAGGCGTTGCCTGACAGGATGCGGCACCGAATTGAAGGGCGCCAGGCGGTGTTCGACTTCACCGGCCGCAAGCGCGCCTTTCCGCCGACCCAGACGGAGATCGACCGCAACCCTCCGGTGCGGCATCCGATCGTTCGGACGCATCCCTGTACCGGCCGCGAGTGCCTCTATGTCATGCGTGACGATTGCACCGGGATCGAGGGCATGGATGCCGCGGAAGCGGAGGCGCTGATCGCCGCGCTCGCCGAGCACATCATCAAGCCGGCGTTCATTTATCGCCATCAATGGCGCGCGGGCGACCTGCTGATGTGGGACAACTGCACGGTGCAGCATCGTGCCATCCAGGACTACGATATGCCGCGACGCCGGCTGATGCACCGCACGACGATGGGTGGCGCGGTGCCGACTTAAATCAGAACCGCCGTCAGTCCGGAGTAATCAACTCCAGTTTCGGAAAATACGTTCGATAACGGGCGGCATCGCGTGTCAATAATCGATGTGCGGAAATCGCGGCATGCGCACCGATAAAGAAGTCGGGCAAGGGGGATCGTTTGGGACCACCTCGGCGCTGATGCGCGAGAAACGACTTTCCCGCCAGAAACGCCGCCTCAAAGGGAATGGCCTCGCGCTCGAACATCGCCCTGGGCAGCGCCGCTTCGACATCTTCAATTCGCGAGTAACGAACCGAGACCTCCGCGTAAATGATCGCGTTGATGACCAGACGGTGCCGATCGGCGGCGCGTGCCACCGCCGCCGCCGACCACGAAAACCACCGCGCGTCTTCGGTCATGATGTCGAGCAGGACGTTGCTGTCGACGAGTACCGCGGTCATTCACGGGTCAGAGCCATGATGGCATCGGTGCTCATCGCCACATCGCCGCGGCCCCGCAAATGTGCTACGACGCGCGCGCCGCGGCCGTTCTGCTTGTGCGAAGCGGCGGGGATCAGCCGCACGACCTCGCCGTCGAATTCGAACGCGACCTCGGT
>CALFNB010000194.1 GCA_937902425.1 uncultured Acetobacteraceae bacterium
CCTTGCCGGAGCTGACCATATAGCCGCTGTGGCCGGGCGTGTGGCCGTGCAATGGCACGGAGGTGACGCCCGGGAACACCTCCTCGGCGCCGGCGAAGGTGCGGGTGACGTTGTGATACGGCGCCATTTGCTCTCGGGCGCACTGGAAATACAGCTTCTTCGCGCGCTCGCTGGCGCGGCTCATGGCGCCATCGTCGCGCCAGTGCTTCGGTTCGTTTTCGTGCACGATCAACTCGGCGTTCGGGAAGAATTTGTGGCCGGTTTTCGGGTTGGTCAGGCCGGCTGAATGATCGGGATGCATATGCGTCAGGATCACGGTGTCGATATCGGCGGGGTCGACGCCGGCGGCTTTCAGGTTCTGCCGCAGCTTGCCCGCCGTCGGCAGCAGGTAATCGCCGGCGCCGGTCTCGACCAATGCCAGCCGGCCGGCCGAATAAATCAGATAGCAGTTGACCGACGTGCGACGTCCCGGCCGGAACTGAGCATCCAACAGGCCTTGCGCGTCATCCCGGGTGATGTTTTGCAAGACCTCAAGCGTGCCATCCAGATAACCATCGGATAGCGCGGTCACGACGATGTCGCCGATGCGGCGATGGTAATAGCCGGGGATTTGTCCAACGGGAGGTTTGATCATAACGACCTCTGTATGTGTTCAGGCGGCGCCGCTGAGCGATTTGGCGGTTTGGCCGAACAGGATTTTGCGGGATTTCTCAGTGTGCTGGCCGCGGCGGCGCAGATCCTTGCCGACATCGACACCCTTTTGCACCGCCGGCCGCGCCTTGATGGCGTCCCGCCAACGGGAGACGTTGGGGAATTCGTCCAGCGCCTGGCCGAGCGGCTTCGAAATCAATACCCAGGGCCAGCAAATCATGTCGGCAATGGAATAGTCGTCCAGAATGTAGTCCCGCCCCTCCAGCCGCCGTTCCAGCACCCCGAGGCAACGATTGTATTCACCCGCGTAGCGCTGATGCGCGTAGCCGTGATCGGCTTCGCCGTCGACGCCTTTGGCATAATTGACGAAGTGGCTGAGCTGGCCGGCCATCGGCCCGAGATTGCCGACCTGCCAGAACAGCCATTCCAGGCACTCTTTCCGGCCACGTGTAGAGGTTGGCATGAACCTCCGGGATTTTTCGGCGAGATGGATCAGGATCGGTCCCGACTCAAAGATCGGCATGGGACCGTCAGGCGTGTCCTGATCGACGATCGCCGGCATGCGGGCGTTGGGACTTATCTTGAGGAAGTCCGGCTTGAACTGATCGCCGGCGCCAATGTTCACCGGGCATAAATTATATGGCAGGCCGGTTTCCTCCAGCATGATGGAGACTTTCCAGCCGTTGGGTGTTGGCCAGTAGTAAAAGTCGATCATGCCACACGGTCCTTCGCTCGCAGTGCCGCGATTTCAGCGGCGGAGTAGCCAATCTCAGACAGAACTGTTTCGGTGTCCTGGCCGAGGACCGGGGCGCCGTGCCGGATACCGGCCGGCGTGACCGAAAACCGGGCCGCGGGTCTGGCCTGGCGCAAAAGTCCAGCCTTGTTATGTACGGTTTCGACAACGACCCCATTCGCTTTCACCTGCGGATGGTGGATCAATGCCGAGCGTGTCAGAACGGGCGCGCAAGGGACATCCTCGCGCGTCAACACTTCCAGCCATTCCGCCGCCGGCCGGGTCTTCAACACTGCCTGCGTCATCGCGAGGCGCTCGTTGACGTTCTCCTGCCGCAACGCCGGCGTGCGGAAACGCGGATCGTCCAACCATTCTGGCCGTTCCAGGGCCCGGGTCAAACCCAACCATTGCCTGTCGGTCTGCACCGCGGCGGTGATGTGGTCGGTCGCGGTTTCATAGATCAGGTCGATGCGACTCGCGGCTTCCTGACATGGTTGCTCGTCGTCGGCGAAAGTCTGGCTGCCCATGTCCGACGCCCACAGAAACGCGATTACCGCGTCCAGCATCGACAACCGCACATGCTGACCCTGGCCGGTCCGCTCACGCGCCAGCAGCGCCGCCGTGATCGCCTGCGATGCGGTGACCGCCGTCAGCTTGTCCGGGAGGATCGTACGCACCAGCCGAGGACGTTCCGTATCCGAACCGGCCTGGATTGTCGCCAGCCCCGACATTGCCTGTATGATCGGATCGTAAACCGGTTTGCCCGCGTATGGCCCCGTCTCACCAAACCCGGAGATCGAGACATAGACGATGTTCGGCTTCAGCGCCCGCGTCGCGTCTTCGCCAAAGCCCATGCGCTCCGCCACGCCTGGCCGAAAATTCTGAATGAACACGTCCGCCGTCGCGATCAGACGTTTCAACGCCTGCTTCGCCGACGGATCGCGCAGATCCAGGGCGATCGAGCGCTTGTTACGGTTGGTGTTCAAAAATGCCGCGGAAAGCCCATTGCGCCGGTTACTCGCCGAGCGCGTGGCGTCGCCGCCGTCGGGGTTCTCGACCTTGATCACATCCGCGCCCTGGTCCGCCAGAATCATGGTGGCCAGAGGTCCCGAAACATTGGAGGTCAGATCGACGACGCGGTACCCATGCAAAGGACCTGGCATATTGGGATTTCCCACTCATGATCCACTGATCATACGTTATCGCCGCACCGACGCCAAAGCCTCCGCGGTGCCGGTGC
>CALFNB010000195.1 GCA_937902425.1 uncultured Acetobacteraceae bacterium
ACGTCGTGGCGCTGCCAAAATGATCCAGCTGGCGGTTCACGTCAGATTGGCTAACGCGCGAGGCCAATCCGACCAACAACCGCGCCGGACACCGGATTGATCAGCACCACCCGATCCGTCCCGCCTCCGCGCAGTTGTACCGCCAACCGATCCCCGGCCGCGGCGATCCCGGCGATGGCGGTCCCGGCCGGCTCATCGAGCAGCGCCGCGAACGCTATCTCTGGCGCCGCGGGTCCCGACCCAGTGGGGTCGAACATCGTGCGTTTGACGATGGTGACCAGGATGACCGTCGTCCCCAGCAAGATCAGCACACCCATCGCGATCGTGGCTATTTTGACCGCCCGCATCCCGTCGCCGCCCACTCCGTCGAACATGGTCCATCCTTTCCGGCCAACCGGCCCAGGTTTATGCGTACCGGTATGGCAGAGGCACCGCCAGGACCTGGACCGATCCGCATCACGCCCGCACGTGAGCAGGCGGGCCAGCGAATCGATCGCCTGTTGGCTGAGACGATCGGCACGATCTCCCGCTCTCGCGTCAAGGCGCTGATAGACGAGGGTGCGTTGTCACGGACACAGGAAGGGGTGCGAGCGCGCGATGATGACGCGACGCACGGTGTGCGCGTCACCGAGCCTGCCGAGCCGGCCCGCGCGGGGGTCACCTACACGCTGATGCTGCCCGAGCCGGCGCCCGCCGCGCCTCAACCGCAGGCGATTCCGTTTCCGATTCTGTATGAGGACCGCGACCTGATCGTACTGGACAAACCCGCCGGGCTTGTCGTGCATCCCGCGCCGGGCAATCGGGACGGGACGCTGGTGAATGCGCTGCTGGCGCATTGCGGCCCGGGTTTCACCGGCATCGGCGCCGAGAAGCGGCCGGGGATCGTGCATCGGCTGGACAAGGATACCTCGGGCGTGATGGTCGCGGCCAAGACACAACTGGCCAATGACGTGTTGTCGGCCGCCTTCGCCGCTCGCGATCTGGAGCGCACCTACGTCGCCCTGTGCTGGGGCGTTCCTGCCCCGATAAGCGGCGAAATCGAGGGCGCGATCGGCCGGGACAAGCGGGACCGCAAGCGAATGGCGGTGGTCAGTCATGGCGGGAAAGCGGCCCTGACCCGCTACAGGGTCATACGAGCGTTCGGCACGTCGGTCGCGCTGGTGGAGTGCCGCCTGGCCACTGGGCGGACCCATCAAATCCGCGTCCACATGAGCGCCCTTGGTCACCCGATCGTGGGAGATCCCGTGTATTTGCGCCGCATTCCCGCCGCCGCGAAGGGTCTGACCGACGCCGTCCGGCACGCGTTGCTCGACTTTCCGCGGCAGGCCCTGCACGCCGCCAGCCTGGGTTTTTCGCACCCTCGGAGCGGGGCGGCTTTGCGGTTCGAGACCCCTCCGCCGGGCGATATGGCGGCTCTGATCGCCCTGCTGGAGGCGGATTGCCCTGAGTTAACTGGTTAGTAATGTTGACAGGACTATAATGGTCCTGTATACGGAATGCGTCGCGGAGAGGGGTGCACCCCGCGACGGGGTAGTCCGGATACGCCGCCGCCAGTCAGGGGTGGGTGCCCGGGACGGAACTCCTCCCGTGCATCCAGCTTTATGCTGTAATCCCCGCCGTCGTGCGTGCGCCAGTTCGGGCACGATCGAACGGCTACAATGGAGCCTTCGATGGCATCTGCCGTCTTGAACATCGCCCCAGAGGGCAACCTTACCCGGTATCTCCAGGAGATCCGGAAATTCCCGATGCTGACCCCCGAGGAGGAACTGTCGCTGTCCCATCGTTGGCGGGACCAACAGGATATGGAGGCGGCACACAAGCTTGTCACCTCCCATTTGCGACTCGTGGCGAAAATAGCCATGGGCTATCGTGGATACGGCCTGCCGGTCGGCGAGCTGATCAGCGAAGGCAACGTCGGCATGATGCAGGCGGTGAAGCGGTTCGACCCGGATCGCGGCTTCCGTCTCGCCACGTATGCGATGTGGTGGATCAGAGCCGCCATTCAGGAATACATCCTGCACTCCTGGTCGCTCGTGAAAATGGGCACCACGGCGGCGCAGAAGAAGCTGTTCTTCAACCTGCGCCGGCTGAAGGGCCAGATG
>CALFNB010000196.1 GCA_937902425.1 uncultured Acetobacteraceae bacterium
CCCCAACCCGTTCCAGCCGCGCATGAATTTCGACGAGGAAATGTTGAGGGACCTCGCCGAGTCGATCCGGACCCAGGGTGTGTTGCAGCCGATTCTGGTGCGGCCGCATCCGGACGTTCCGGCGCGGTATCAGATCATCGCCGGTGAGCGGCGGTGGCGTGCCGCGGGCATCTCCGGCCTGCACGAAATTCCGGTGATTTGCCGCGAACTCAGCGACGTGGAATCGGCCGCCGCCGCGCTGATCGAGAATCTGCAACGGGAAAACCTGAACCCGATCGAAGAGGCGGAGGGTTATCAGCGTCTCATCCAGAATTTCGGCCTTACCCACGAGGCCCTTGGCATCGCGGTCAGCAAATCGCGTGGCCATGTCGGCAACATCGTGCGGCTGCTGACGTTGCCTGAGGCGGTGCGTGATGAAGTCCGCAAAGGCGTTCTGTCGCTCGGCCACGCGCGCGCCATGCTGACGCTGCCCGATCCTGGGCGCATCGTGCCCGACGTGGTGAAGAAAGGCCTGTCGGTCCGCCAAACCGAGCGGCTGGTGCAACGTATGCTGATCGAGAAGACGCCGGCCAAGACCGCCCCCGATACCGCGCATGTCGAGAGCGATCTCGCGGCGCAGATCGGCTATCGCGTAAAGGTGACGGCCTCGCCGCGCGGTGACGGGACGTTGACGATCTGGTTCAACGATCTGTTTCAACTGGACGACCTGATCACCCGGCTGATGGCGACGGACGGGGATCGGACAAAGGACGAAGAGTGATGTTCGGGGCCGGCGCCAGCCTCCCCTCGAAACCCGCGCCGCTCTCAGGCATGATCGGTCCATGGATCAGATCAGCGCCCGCCTCAATCCGGCGAAATTCCGTGACCCGTTCGCCACCGCCACGGGCGAGACCCGCGCGACCGTCACGTTACGGAGCCTCGACACGCTGTGGTTCAACACCGGCACGCTGTGCAACCTGACCTGCGCCAACTGCTACATCGAATCATCGCCACGCAACGATCGCCTGGACTGGCTAAGCGTTGACGACGTCCGCGGCTACCTCGACGAGATCGCGCGCGACAACCTGCCGACGCGGCTGATCGGGTTCACCGGCGGCGAACCGTTCATGAACCGCGATATCATCGCGATGCTGGACCTGACGCTGTCTCGCGGCCTGCAGGCTCTGGTACTGACCAACGCGATGCAGCCGATGCGTAAGTCGCGGGCGGCTCTGTTGGATCTGAAAGATCGCCATGGTGCCAGGCTGACGATCCGAGTGTCGCTCGATCACCATACGCGGGCGATTCACGAGGCTGAACGAGGCCGCCGCTCATGGGCGCCAACGATCGACGGTCTGGTCTGGCTGGCGAACAACGGGTTCTCACTGGATGTCGCCGGCCGCCGTTTCACCGCGGAAACGGAAGACCAGTTGCGCGCCGGCTACGCACGGCTGTTCGCGGTACTGGGCGTCGCCGTGAACGCGCACGACCCGGTGCGGCTGATGCTGTTTCCGGAGATGGACCCCGGCCGCGACGTGCCGGAAATCACCACGTCGTGCTGGGGCATTTTGCATAAATCGCCCGATGACGTGATGTGCGCGTCGGCCCGCATGGTGGTGAAGCGCAAGAACGCCGCCGCGCCCGCGGTGCTCGCCTGCACGTTGATCCCTTACGACCCGCGTTTCGAACTCGGCCAAACGCTGAGGGAGGCGTCCGGCGCGGTGCCGTTGAACCACCCATACTGCGCCTCATTCTGTGTACTGGGCGGCGCGGCCTGTAGCCGCTGAACACACCCGGCCCGCGGCACCGGTTCGTCCAGACAGCGTCGCAACCCCGCGCTGAACCGTGCCGCGCCGTCAGGGTTGAGATGCGCGAACCCGTCGCCGAACAGTGCGTCCGGCCAGTGCGGCATTACGTCCCCGACAACGCGGAAACGCGGATAGCGCGCCTCATAAGTGGCGAGCCATGCCCGAAACGCCTCGCGCAACCCAGGAGCCAGCTGGCGCGCCGTCGCATCGTTCATCGGCACGGCGATGAACGCCGCCGAAATGCCGCGCGCGTCCAGTTCTTCCAGCACGCGATCGAAATACCATTCCAGCACCGGCAGTGGCCGGAATACCCGCATATGCCCCTCGGCCGCGACGACGTCGGAGCCGGCGGCGGTGCCAAAAAAGTACTGCCCGCGTGCGGCGAGAGACGCGGTAAGGGTCGCACGGTTGCGCGGCCAGCGCAGCGCCAATCCGCCTTTCACGAGACTGGTGAAGTAAAGCGAGGGAAACCGTATCCGGACCATCGCGTCACGCAGCCAGGACGGCAGACCATCGGTGTGCCGCAGCTCGTATACCGACAAATCGCCGAGCCGATGGGAGACGTCGCGCAAGGTGGCGATCTCGCTTCCATCCACGAAGCCGAAACGAGCGGTTCGTTCCCAGAACAAATCCGGCTCGGTGAAATGCACTGCATCCAGCGACAAGATAACTCGAGCCGGTGGCACAGCGCAACGCAGGGCGCGATCGAGTGCCGCCAGCGCTTCAATCGGCTCGCCACCGCCCACGGCGAGGTTGGTGGCCCGAATGCGCCAGTTTGCCGGCATGATCCCGGCGGCGGCGCGCGAATCGCCCAGGATCAGGATATCGCCGAGATCGCAGTCCGCCAACAGCATTTGTTTGGCGCGCCAGGACGGATATTCCGGGTCGAGGAAAGCCATCGGCATGGCCAGGATCCATAGCCAGACCACACCGAACAAAGCCGCCGCGGCCCCCCCCATCAGAGCCAGAAAGCGAGCGGGCGTCAGGCTTCGGTGCAGCCAGGCCCAGACAGTTCGGGCATCATCCGGCAGGTCCGCTTCGGCCATGTGCCGCAAGAGATGGTGGGGCTGATCCGGTCCGTGATGCCAGGGAGGTTGGTGACTCATGCGTCCGCGGATCCAACCTCTGAAGTCCCGGAAGCAGGGCCCCTGGGCGATATCGAACACCCGTACGGTCTGACCGGCGACAAGAGATCCTCCGTTGTCGGCATGTAACCCAGGATGCGCCCGAATTGGCTGACAACCCGTTAATGCTCGCCGGGTTGTCCGGCAGCCGCGCCGGTGGCATGGCACGCGCAATCGGACCAACCGGACGGAGAGTTTCGCCATGCGGATCACGCCAACCACCAATTCATTGGGCGCCCGTATCGAGGCGATCGATCTGAACGAGCCCCTGTCCAGCGGCGACTTTCGCACCATCCCGCGGGCTCCGGGCCAGTACGGTGTGCTATGCTTCCCGAACCAGGGCCTCACCCCGGACACTCAGGCGGCGTTCGGCTCGCGCTTCGGCGAGCTGGAGGTGAACGCCGCCGCCGCCTTTCACGAGCCCGGTCATCCCGAGATGATGATCCTGTCGAATTTGAAACAGAACGGCAAACCGGTTGGCTTGCACGACGCCGGGCAGGATTGGCACACCGAATATGTCCTATTCGAAGGACATCGCGCTCGCCAACATCCTCCACGCTCGCCAGGTGCCCACACGGTATGGCAAGCCTCTGGGCGAGACCCAGTTGCGAAACATGCACCTCGCCTACGAGGAATTTCCGGAACCGCTGAAGACGCAGCTCGCCGGGCGCACGGCGACGCATGATTTCAACAAGTACTGGGAGCCAGTATCCAGAATCTCTGGAACGACATGAGCGAAGGTTCCTGCGAGTTATTGATCTGGCGCGCTGTTCTTGCTGCTCATGTGACTCGCGCTTCAGTGGCAGTGAGTACTGGCGTGCGGCGTCCTGGCACCGGGCGCAAACCGCTGACCGAGGCGTAGCGTCGGCGGAAACCGCCCGTCTCGCAGCCAATCTTCCGGACACATCCGATCACCGGCCGAAACGTGCTCTGTGCCAACCCTGGCTAAACCGTCTCGATCGATGGCATGGAGCGGGACGAGAGCGACAGTATCCTGGACTTCCTGTTCCGCCATCAGACCCGGGCGGACTATTTCCACGTTCACCATTGGGCGGTCGGCGACGTCCTGATGTGGGACAACATCGGGACGGTTCACAACGCGGTGGCTGATTACATGATGGACGAGCAGCGTTACATGCGGCGGCCGCAGGTCATGGCGACGCTGGATCACATGGCTCTGGCGGGGTAATTCAGGGAAGCCCGCCAGCCACCCGCGTGTCAGGCGGCCAGCGTCTCAGGGCGTTCAGTGGCCCGCACCTCCTCGATCCAGGCCGCGAAGGCTTCGGTTAACGCGGCCACGTCCACGTTTTCCATGGCCTCTCCTCGCTTCAGGCGTATCTCAAGCGCCGCCGCGCGGCGAGACAACAACACCGCGCACACTGCTCCCGCCGCCCCCTTGAGACTGTGCACCTCCCGCGTCAGCGTCACGGGGTCCAGACCGCGATCGGCGATCAATGAGAGGCGATCACGGGTTTCCGCTTCGAATGCCGCCGTGACCGCGGCCACGCCATCAGCACCGATGTCGTCCGTCAGGCGCGCGAATCCCCGCAAGTCAAGCGGCCTGTCGTTCTGGTCCGGCCCGGTTGCATGGACAGCGGCCGCATCAGCCGGGTTGTTCTGACCGAGCGCGGCAAGCAGCGCTCCGACCAGGCTTTCCTTGCTGACCGGCTTGGCGACGAAGGCGGTCATGCCCGCACCGAAGCATGCCGACATGTCCTCGGGGAAGGCGTTCGCAGTCAGGGCGATGATCGGGACGGTAGCCAGATGACCCCCTCCTTCCCGAATCGCATGTGTCGCCACCAGTCCATCCATCTCCGGCATGCGCATGTCCATGCAGATCACGTCGTAGCGAACGCTGGACGCGGCTCGCACCGCCTCCAGCCCGTTCCCGACTATATCGACCTTGACATCGAAACTTCGGAGCATCTTCGCGGCCACGATTTGATTGGTGAGGTTGTCCTCGGCGAACAGGATCCGCGCCGGGCGGCCAAGCTCACTCAACCGCGTGTCGAACGCGGCGCCGACATCGACCGGTGTGGCGACCGCTTCGGGTAGGGGATCCGTGATCGGCAGCCGGACCGTGACCTGAAACGTCGAGCCATGGCCGGGTTGGGACCGGACGGCGATCATGCCGCCCATCTGTTCGATCAGCTTCTTGCTGATCGCCAGACCGGGCCCGGAGCCGCCAAATCGGCGGTTGATCGAGGCGTCGGCCTGGACGAATTCGCCAAACAAACCGTCGATGCGATCGGCCGGTATCCCGATGCCTGTATCCGAAACACTCCAGACCATCGTGGCGAAGCGATCATCCCGTTCCGGACAAGCCGCCCGAAGCGTCACGGAACCGCATTCGGTGAACTTGATCGCGTTCGCCATGAGATTGAGCAGGACCTGGCGCAGCCGCCCGGCGTCGCCCAGAAGCGCGGCCGGCAGCCGGTCATCGCACAGGGCGTCGATCGTCAGGTTCCTCGCGATCGCCCTGGGCGCCAGCAGGCTGACCGGATTCCGGGTCAGTTCGGCCGGCGAGAACGCCATCGCCTCCATCTGCATCTGACCGGCGTCGAGCCTGGAAAAATCAAGAATGTCGTTCAGCAGCCGCAATAACGTATCGCCAGAATCCCGGATCGCCTCGATCGATTGGCGTTGCTCCCGGCTTAGTGGCGTATCAAGCAGGGTTCCGGCGAGGCCAAGCACCCCATTCATGGGCGTCCGGATTTCGTGGCTCATATTGGCGAGGAACCGTGACTTGGCCTGACTCGCATCTTCCGCGATCTTGATGGCCTCGGTCAGCTGGGTGCAGGCCGTCTCAACCTCGTCCTTCAGTTGCTCGTTGCGCAGGCGCGCCAGAGTCGTACCGGTCAGTACCGCGGACGTGCCCCGCAGGAAGGCCAACAGAACAGCCCAATAGAACAGGCACAGAATGCCCAGCCCGATATTGGTCCGACTGACGGGACCCAGCGCATAGGATGCCACCAGAGGCAACAGGATGGCGGTTATCATGAACCGTCCCGCGGCCGGCAGAGCGACATTCGAAGCGACAGCCGCGGCGGCCATGGAGACCCCCACACAGGAGGTGAACGCCCTCAATCCAACCGACCCAAGCGGCACGAGAACGCTCCCGAGCACGCCGAAGAGCAACCCGTTCGCCCCCGCGAGCCACGCCAGCCAGGTCATGCGGCGGGTTATCGCGGCTGGATCGGCCCCCGGTGCAAGGGCCGCCGTTCCGGTGGACACGCGCAGACGCATCGCGCCAGCCACGATGATCAGCGCAAACCACGTCAGCAATTGACCCGATGGAACGTCGGGCCACAGGATGACTACGGTAGCACCAGCCACCACGACGTTACCGGCGGTGGCGGTTGGTACCTGACCGGCGGCGACCGTGAACAGGGTTCCGCGCATCGCGGCCAGCCGCGCCGCATCGGGTGTGGCGGCGTGATTGTCAGAGGCAATCACGCCCGAGGAGATGCCCCACCCGCCGGTAATGGATGCCCAGATCGTGCGAAGTACCTGAATCGCGCGGCCCTCCAGAGACCGCGTGGCTCATGCCGTGCGGGATCGCGATATCGATCGTGGGGTTAATGCCTTGCGAATTTTAAGATTCTGTTAACGGCCTGAGGAATTCGCGACGGGCCGGCACTGGCGACGGGCTCTGGGCCGCGACGTCCGTTTGAGAGGCGGTCAATCATTATGCGTACTTGGTTCAGGGCCGCCACACCGGTCCGGCTCGCTACCGCACGCGTGCATATTCGATGGCTCGTCGCCAAGGAGGTCAGGCGTGCCCAGCGGCGTCCGATAGCAACAGCGGATCGACGTGGAGCTTGGCGAAGGCGCGCCGCCATTTCGTGTTGTGATCCGAGTCGAACAGCAATGGCTCATCCGCCGGGCCCGACAGCCACGCGTTCGCCTGGATCTCCTGGTCGAGTTGACCTGGGCCCCAACCGGCATAGCCCAGTGCGAGGACGCACTCGCGGGGACCGCCGCCCTCGGCGATGACCTGAAGCACGTCCAGGCTGGCCGTCAGAGCGAGTTCCTCGTTGACCCGCAGACTGCCCTCGCCGGTCCAGTCGATCGTATGCAGGACGAAGCCGCGGGAGTTCTCGACCGGCCCGCCGGCGCACAGGCGGATCTGGCGAGCGGGCGGATGCGGCGCGACCTTCAACTGCTTCAACAGGTCCTCGAACGTCGGCTTGACGACGGGACGGTTGATCACGAGGCCCATGGCGCCTTCCGGCGTGTGGGCACAGACATAGATGACACTTTGTGAAAAGCGCGGATCGGCCATCGCGGGCATCGCGATCAGCAGTTGCCCGGTCAGGAATCCCTCGGGGGTAGGGGTAGGGGGTTTACGCGCGGCCATGTCGTAAATGTGGTCGCTTCCCCCGTCTCTCGCAACATTTTTGTCCGGTCCGGGAACAGAACCGGGACGCGGGCGATCTCGGACCCGGTTGGCGTTGACCTGGTGGGGCCTCGCGCCTAGCGTGCGGCCCTCTTCACACCCCTTTTGGGACAACCGAGGAAGCGTTTCCATGGCGAACAAACTCAAGGCGCGGATCGCATCCGGCAAGGCCTGTGTCAACGGCTGGCTGGCGATCCCTTCCGGCTTCTCGGCCGAGGTTATGGCGGGCTGTGGCTGGGACAGTGTGACCGTCGATATGCAGCACGGCATCCAGGACTACCAGTCGATGGTGCAGTGCTTCCAGGCGATGGACAAGCATCCGATCACCCCGCTGGTGCGCGTGCCGTGGAATGAGCCTGGGATCGTCGGCAAGGCACTCGACGGCGGCGCCTGGGGCATCATTAGCCCGATGTGCAATAATGCGGCCGAGGCGAAGGCTTTGGCCGACGCGTGCATGTATCCGCCGTTGGGCAAGCGCAGCAACGGCCCGATCCGCGCCGCCGCCTATGGTGTGGCGAGTAGCTATCAGACGACCGCCAACGACGAGGTGCTGGTCATTCCGATGATCGAAACCCAGGCTGGCATCGACAATATCGATGAAATACTCAGCGTGCCCGGGATCAGCGGCATCTATATCGGCCCGTCCGACATGGGCTTCTCGCTTGGCCTGATCCCGATCCTCGACCGTGAGGAGCCGCTGATCCTCGGCATCTACGAAAAGCTGCTGGCGTCGTGCAAGAAGCACGGCAAATTCGCGGGGATCCATAATGGGTCGGCCGGCTACGCCGCGCGCATGACCAAGATGGGTTTTCAGCTTTGCACGATCCAGAACGACTCCGGGCTGATGGCGAAAGCCGCGAAAGAGGCGATTACGCAGTTCCGCAAAGAAGGCGGCAACGTCGCCGCCTGAGTTGACGATCGATGGCGGGGGCGGTCAATCGTCCCCGCGGTCGAACCCTTCAACATGCGAACATCCTGGCGCGGCGGCATTGGGTCGCGGCACACAGCAAGCCAGTAAGGGTTTTTAACACGGAGAAGGCATTTGGGGCGCTTCGCGCGGAGCGGGATTGAACGTCCATGTAAAACACCGTGTTTCCTTTTCCGTGAAATCCCTGCTTTCCCTGCTTTTCCGTGTTGGAGTCTTGCTTTCTTGATCGTACTTTGATCCGCCCAGGCGTCAATGGTCATCGACCAATTTACAGGCACGCGATAGCAAAGGAAACGATAACGAGACGTGCCGAATTCGGTGGGCCTGTTCGTCGTCATCCCCGAGTTCTTCCCTACAAGTTTCACACATCCGGAGTTCGCCCAAATCACCTGGCACCGGCGGGCCAGAAAGTCATGATGGCCTGGTCCGCCTCGGTTCGTGGCCTGACTTGATTGCCAGGCATTGAGCGTGACGCCCGTCTCGCTTGAGGTGTGTGCATGCCGCGGGGTCGAACCCGGGGATAACCATCGACCGCGCTATCGTGGCGTGCGAGATGATCTGGGCCACGACCCAGGCACCGATAACCGGAGACAGACCCATGGCGCCTCCCCCCGTGATCCGGCTGCACCCTGATGACAACGTCGTGATCGCTCGGATCACGTTGCTGCCCGGCACGCCCCTCGCGGACGGCGCCGCGGCCACGCAACGCATCCCGGCCGGGCACAAGGCCGCCGTGCGACCGATCGCCCGCGGCGAAGCGATCAGGCGCTACGGTCAGATCATCGGCTTCGCCTCCGCCGACATAGAAGCCGGTCAGCACGTGCATCTGCGAAATTGCGAAATGGGTGACTTCGCGAAGGACTACGCGTATGGCGTCGACGCGAAGGACACCGCGTATTTCGACCCCCCCGCTACGTTTCAGGGCATCCGCCGCCCCGATGGCAACGTCGCGACGCGCAATTACATCGGCATCCTGACCAGCGTGAATTGTTCGGCCCAT
>CALFNB010000197.1 GCA_937902425.1 uncultured Acetobacteraceae bacterium
ACTATAGGCAACGCCTGGATGCGCTTTGAAAGCCCGCCGGGGCCGAACATGCCGCCGCTGCCCGATGCGGCCTCGGACTTTTCCGGGCCTTCGCCGTCGCCGAACCACCCGTGCTCTTGCCGGCCCATGACGAGAGGATCCGGGGAAATAATGAATCATTGGACCGGTTGGAGACTGAATTGACCGGTTCCGCCCTTCGGCGCACGCTCCCCGCTGAATCGCGGCATCGACCGCTCAACAAGCCGGGGGAAATGCCATGCGCGGCTATCGTCGCATCTGGGTCTGCGCGTTTCTGTTCACCTTGACCGCGATCAACTACGCGGACCGGGTCGCGCTGTCGGTCGCGGCGACGCCGATCGCCCAGGAGTTTGGGCTGGACAAGGTGCAGATGGGGTACCTGCTGTCGTCGTTTTTGTGGGCGTACGTGTTTTGCCTCATTCCGGTCGGGCTGCTGGTCGACCGGTTTGGCGGCAAGATCGTTAACGCCTGCGGCATCGGCCTGTGGTCGCTCGCCACCGTGTGCACCGGACTGGCGCCCTCGCATCTGATCATCATGGGCAGCCGGATCGTCATGGGGATGGGCGAGTCGACGTCCTGGCCGGCGTCCAACCGCATTATCCGCGAGTGGTTCCCGGCCGCCGAGCGCGCGCTGGCCAACGCGATATTCGGCGCCGGCGCGGCGGCGGGACCGGCGGTCGGGGCAGTCGGCATCTCCGCCATCGTCGCCGCGTGGGGTTGGCGCTGGGGGTTCATCACGGCTGGCCTGATCGGGTTGATCTGGCTGCTGCTGTGGTGGGTTTTCTTCGATCACCCCGAGCGGGTGAGCTGGCTCGAACCCGCCGAGCGCGACAAAATCCTGCGCGAGCGGGACGGCGAGTTCGCGGCCCATGTCGCGGTGCAACCGTCGTCCTCGCTGTGGTACCTGCTGTCGCTGCGCAGCACCTGGGGCCTGTTCCTGACTCAGGGCTGTGAGGTCTACGGCGGTTATATGCTGCTGACCTGGCTGCCGAGCTACCTGCATCAGTCCAAGGGCCTGAGCGTGATGGACTCCGGCATGCTGACCGCCATTCCGTTTGGCGTTGCCTCGGTGCTCGCCATCGCGCTTGGCAAAGTCAGTGACATGGTGCTGAACCCGCGGACCGTCAGTGACGGCAAGCGGCGGATCATGATCGCCGTGATGCTGGCGGGCGCGTCGACACTGATGATCATTCCGTACATCAATCAATTATGGGTGATCATCATGCTGCTGGCGGTGATGCGAGCAATGGGCGCGGCCGGCAGCGCGCTGAATTTCGCGCTGGTGACGGATTTGGTGCGTAATCGGAGCGATATCGGGAAAGTCACGAGCACGACGGTGATCGGCGGCAATTCGTTCGGGCTCTGCGCGCCAATCGTGACGGGATATGTGGTGCAGATCACGGGCAGTTTCGACAACGCGTTTTATATCGCGGGGTTTCTGCCGTTGATCGGCGCGGTGGCGACATTGACGATGACGCGGAAGCCGATCTTGCCGGATCGGGTGGCGTTGGCGGCGGCTTGAGAGGGCTGACCCAGGCCTTGTCTCCCAGGATTGGAGCAGGTTGAAGGTCGCCTACCGACCCAAAGCGGACCTTTATCAGCGTGGATGATCGAGGAAGGGGCGCACGGCGACGACCGTGGCGATTGGCCGCTTCTCCATCAGCCAGTGTCCCGAACCTGGGATAACCAGTTCTTGTACAACCTCGCCAACTGCCTGCGTACACTGGCACTGCCGCCGGAGATCGGACAGTGGTCACTGACCACACTACGGGATCGGCTGGCGGAGATCGGCCGGCAAGTTTCCAGCCCCCTTCCGGGCAATTTCGCCGTTTCAAACCGCCCGGAGCGCGGGCTGGCCTATCTCGGGACGGCCGGATTGGCCGTTCATCCGGAGAATCTCGGGTCAAATCTGCCGTCCCGAACGGCGATGTGATACATCGTGCGGCGACGCGACGTTCGCGGCGGAGGAAAGCCTTCAAATGAAACCATCAGCGCGCATCCCCAAGCATCCTGATGACCGGCAGTCCATTCTGGTCCATCGCCGGAACCTGAAAATGGCGCGTTCGGCGCAGGCTTATGTCCGCGGGAGCACTTCCAGGTTCTACGAGTGGCTGGAAAGTGCGGAAGGTCGCGCAGCACCTGAAGGGCCGCCGATCTGGATCTGCGGGGACTGTCATCTCGGAAACCTCGGACCGGTCGCCAATGCGGATGGCGAAATTGCCATCCAGATCCGCGACCTGGACCAGACAGTGATCGGCAATCCAGCCCATGATCTGATCCGACTCGGTTTGTCGCTTGCCATGGCGGCGCGCGGGTCAGATCTGCCCGGCGTCACGACGGCCAAAATGCTGGAGCAGATCATCGAAGGTTACGACGCCGCTCTGAACGACGAGGTCTCGCATCACGGACTGAACTATCACCGGCCAGAATCTGTCCGCGTTGTGATGCGAGAGGCTACAAGCCGGTCCTGGAAGCAACTTGCGAAAGAGCGCATCGAGGACGAGAAGCCGGCAATCCCGCTCGGCAAAAGTTTCTGGCCACTATCCACGGAGGAACACCGGGCAATCGAGGCGCTATTCGACACGGAGCGGTTGCGCGAGCTCGCGACCTCGCTTCGGTCGCGTGACGACGACGCGGTCGTCAAGGTGCAAGATGCCGCGTATTGGGTAAAAGGTTGCAGCTCACTGGGGCGGCTGCGCTTCGCGGTCCTCCTGGGTATAATCGGTAAGCGGTCCGGAAAGGGCGGCCTCTGCCTGATGGACGTGAAGGAGGCTGTCCAGGCATCGGCCCCAAGATATCCGAAAATCAAAATGCCCAAAGACAACGCGGAACGAGTGGTGGAAGGCGCCCAACACCTGTCCCCGAATTTGGGCGAACGCATGGTGGCGGCGCGCTTGATGGAACGATCCGTGTTCCTGCGCGAATTGCTGCCGCAGGACCTTAAGCTGGAGATAGATCAACTCACCCGAGAGGAAGCGATGAAAGCGGCGCGTTTCCTGGCGCTTGTCGTGGGCAACGCCCACGCAGGTCAGATGGACTCGCCGACGCGCCGGAAATGGCGCGCCGAGCTGAACCGCGGCCGGTCGAAACGACTGGACGCGCCGTCATGGTTATGGTCCAGCATCGTAAGCCTGGTCGGCAGCCACGAAGCCGCGTATCTTGAGCACTGTCGCCGCTACGCTTTGGAAAGCGACGATTCTGGCTCGAATATCTCACATTGAACAGGTCCATCAGGCCGGATTGGCAGCTTGCGTCGGCATGGAAATCACGAAGTGCACCCCCTGCGCCGAGAGCCTTGGGACCATCTGCCGCCTCATCTGATACACCAGTGACTGAACCATTCGCATACCCAGACTCTTATCAGCTTCGATATCGAAACCATCCTCCAATCCGGGACCCAACGTCAGGGTAGAGAGGCCTGACCCCGGGTGGGATCCGAGGTCCGCCAAACGCGGCTGTTTACACTCCGTCGATGGATACGCGGTCTGGCCGCGCACCAGATGGACGTATAGGTCGAATGTCCGCTCACCACCCGAAGCGGCGATAGCCGGGGCATCCGGCCCGTACCGCGGCGCACACCATAACGGCCCTCCCGCGACACGGCATCGGGTGTCATGCCTTCGCGGCGGTGGGCGTCCGTCTCAACCATGTGCCGGGGAGAGTTTCGCCGCGGGAACCATTTTTTCAGTCTGTCCCAACTCGTGAGTCCACGACGGCTGACGCCGACCGGGTTTTTCCGAGTGGAACTTTACCGTCCCCCTCCGTGGCCGCCTCCGCCGCCCCAGCCCGCACCGCCTCCGTTTCCGCCCCAACCGCCACCATGCCAGCCGCCTCCGCCGCCCCAGCCGCCGCCGTGCCAGCCTCCGCCCCAACCACCTCCGCCCCAGCCCCAGCCGCCGCCGATGATGACACTCGGGCCGTAAACGTAAGGGTAATAGGGGTAGTACGGAGCGGAATATCCCGCGGCGGGATAAGGGTAGCCGCCGGGGGGCGGCTGGACGCTGTCGCCCCTCGAATACATGCACTGCGCGTAGCTGATATCGTAACGCTGCTGCACATTGCCCGCCGCGGCGTAAGCGTTGTTCGCACCAATCGCGCTGCCCGCCAGTAAGCCAGTGGCACCACCGATCGCGGCACCCGCGCCCATCGCGCCGCCGACGGAGCCGACCGCCGCCCCCACCGCGGCACCGAGAGCGGTGCCGACGATTGCGCTACCGACACCTGCGTTGGCAGCCGCTTGTGAGGGATTGGCACCCGCGGTGACCGACGAAGCGTAACCGCGGCACGCCAGATCATCCCGCTGGAACGTATCGAAACTCTGGCCTTTCCCGGGTAGGGCCATGACACTCGGCCCGGTGGGAGGCGGTGCCACACATCCTGAGAGCGCCAGTGCGCTGGCAAGACCAACGAGAGCGGCGGACGGTAAGAGGCGATACATCATCAGGGTCCTTGTTCTGTCCGCCAGGCACTGGCGTAAACCGCTGCCTCCGGCGGATTCCGGCCATCGCAGTGGCCCGACATTGCTCAAATTGGCGGCCGGATGCTCACGAAAAAGTGGCGCGCGTGGGAAATTCGCCAAGATATCCCGCAATGCCGGCGAGACCTCCCATGCAAGCTGACAGCCGTCAGTACCGCCTCCAACCTGATGTAGAGCGTTAGAGGAACGGCCAGCGCAGATCATTGACCTGAATCAAGCAACGCATTTGCGTTATCTGTCAGAGGGGCGATGTGGACATGCCTCGCTGACCGCTGACCCTTTCTCGGTTCCACCCAAAGCCGCGGCAGGCCGGTGCGTTCGACGTGAACCGCCGCAGTCGACCCGAAGCAGCGGTAGCCGGTCGCTGGGCGCGAACCGCCGGATTCGACCCAAAGCGGACGTTCAAATACTTCGCTGCTCACGTCTCCCGACGTTGCGCACCTGCGTGGCCGTCCTCCCCTGTGAAGCGGCGCCCAAAGTTGACCCTACCTCGTTTTGTAAGAGGGGCAAAAGTGTGGGCACGCATGTGCAGCATGATCTGATGCCCAGCGATGAAATGGCGGAAATCGGCCATCGTTGTTAGGCCAGAAATTGCAACGATGGCCCAATTTGCAAAATCCGCCCGCACTTTTGCCCCTGTTACCTCGTTTTCGCATAATGCATTGATATCACGACGATTCCTTCCCTTTGTTCCACCATGCGATCGGCTTTGAAAATTGACCCCCCACTATTGGCTGATAGCCTTTTGATTTGATTTAGGAATTCTCCGGTTGAGTGGGTTCAGTTTTGAAGCCGATAGAGGGTCAAAATCCCACGCCTAAACACGGTCAAGTTTGGCGAGATGCGCCGCAAGGCAGAGATTGGGCGGGTGTTCCGCTGGGTGCGTTTACCAGGTGGCGCTCTGGCTCGCCGGGCCTGAGCACCAGTGGAGGCGGTCACGGTTGAAGCGAGCAGCTTGACCGGAAAGCGGCTGGCAAATGTAATATTTCTGATACTGCGACCGGCCAAGGCAGCGTTCCCATTGATTTGACAAAGCCGTGGTAGGTTTCGCATGCTATTTCTTGCCGTTTACGAAAGGTGAAGACAGTGCCGGACCTGGGTCCGTTCAACCGCCGCGAGACGAGGTGGCAAACCCCTGAGGTGGCCATAAAGCAAGTGAAGTCCGGGGAGGTCTGGGGGAGAACTCCCAAATTCGGCATGGAGCCGACCGTCCAGGCCTATTCCGGCGTTCTGAAGAACTGCCGGGGGATAGAGTTTACGACCAAAATAGAACCACACCCGATGAGTTCGCCGTTCGAAGCCAGGTGGTATCTGACTAAGACACCTGGGGTTCTGAAGCGGTGCGAGGACGGTGAGACGTTCGCGTGCATCCTCGCGGACGTTAAGAATTCGCAGCCATGACGGATGGGCCGATCATCACGCTTTTGTCGTATGACCCTGAATACGACGTGATTCCCCATGCTATCTTTTGGCGCCCTCTCAACTATTTCACTATCACCATCAGAGAGGGCGAAGATGGCTTGGACGCCTACAAAGGGGCGTCATTCGTTATCGGGAACGAAGTCAGCTTTGCCTTAAGGCATTATCGGGGTCACCCGGAACTCACCGTCACTATGTACCTACCGCATACGATCGACAGCCAACGTGAAATCTCGGACGCGATAGATCTTATCATACGGGTAATGGTCATCCCACGAACGGCAGTAGCGTGGCGCCGCGAACAACCGTTCAAATATGGTGCTTTGGAAAAGCCAAGAGAAGATCGATTTCGGGAGCATGAGGCCAGAGTTTTGGCGCTCAAAATAGCTGCACAGTGTCCTAATCATATGGCCTCGACGAAGCATCTCAAGGCAGAGGTACCCAAATATATTGAACTGTCCCCGGAGGACCTTGCCAGATCCAAGAGTCGCCCCAATGAACGTGTATGGCAGCAGGTTATGGGAAATGTGGTATCGCATCAGACCGTAGGTGGCGGTCCGTTCGTGCAGGGCTACGCCGTTCGAACCTCGGACGGATTGCAGGTGACCAGGAAAGGCTTGGATTATTTAAAGAGCATGGGGTATTTCGTACCAGCCTGATTGGTCTCCGGGTAACGGCTTTTGTAGCCCGGCGGGAACCATTTTAGCTCCGTAGTTGCACTGGAGTCCTTGTCCCATACGAACCATGCATAGGCGGTAGTTCCGCTGCCCTGTCGGATGGCGCCTGCTGGATAGAAGGTAATTCTTTCGCTGAAGACCCATACCCTGGCCGGCGGGACCATGGCGAAAATGGTGCGCTGTCGGTTTGCTCCCTCCAGGAATGCGAGCCGCAAGAGCAGCGCCAGCTTGTGGCGCGACTGAGCAATGCCTGCCCGAACGAATCCCTCGGCCGCGTTGTAGGGCGGATTCGTGACTATGTTGTCGACGTTGCGCGAGGTTTGCAGGAAGTCTACCCCGGCCTCACCGTAACGCCGATCGAAAAGGTCTGTAGCGACAACCGGACAGCCGGTCGTCGCCAAAACCCGTGCCATCGCGCCGTCGCCGCAGGCTGGTTCCCAAATCGAACCCTCGAATGCCTCATTGTCGATAAGCGCGTGCGTCGCCCAGTCGGGGGTCGGGAAGAAGTCAGGCCCCTCCAGGTCGGCGAAACGCTTCAGAGTCGGCTTGAAACCGCCATTGAGATTGTAGGTCGAATCCATCCGCAGATTCTAGCTGAGGGAGAACAAAACGGAAAGAACAAGCATGATGACCGCTCTGGGTTGGCGGTGAGATCGGCCTTTTCAACCCACCCGCCACGACGCTTCCTCGCCGTCCGCGGGCGTGGCCCCTTCAATGCGTCGCAGCGCGCGACCGACTGAGTCCGGCGTCGCATCGTCGGCGAGGCCCTGATTCAATGCGTCCAGCCCTTGCTCGAACGCTGTCTGGTCTTCCGCGAAACCGGCGGGGATTTGCAGTGGCCGGTCATCGCCGGGAACCTCCACCAGCACATCGGCGCCGCCGACATAACGGCGGAGGTTCCACTGCATCGCATCGCCGAGGAACACCGGCACGGTCAGCCTCGCGGGGCGATCGGTCGCCAGATCGCCAAGCGCCAGCAACCACGTCACCCGCGCCAGTGTCACCGCCACCGGATGCACGTCCAGTCCGCGCACATTCTCGGCGCATGCCTGGAGAATTCGCGGACCAGCCCAGCCCGCGGCCCGGCCGGCGGCGATCAATCGGCGCACGGCATGGAACAGAAACGTGCCGGAACCACAGGCCGGGTCGAGGACTCGCTGTTCCAGGGGTGCTTCCACGGCGGTCGCGACAATCCGCGCGGCGAGCCAGTCAGGCGTGTAGTATTCGCCCAGGTCGTGGCGCTGATCCGGATCGACGAGGCTATCGTAAAGAATCTTCAGCACGTCGGCTTCGACGTCACGCAGACGGAAGCGGGCGGTTTGCAGAGCGACATGGCGCACCAACTCCGCGCCATCCGGCAACTTCAGCGGCCAATCGAAGAAATCCGCCTCGACGGCTCCCAGGATGCCTGCATCCGCCAGCGCCCGGCCAGACAGCAGCGCCGCCGGGTTATCCACCGGCAGGTCCAGCACCCTCGCCGCGATCGCCTTCACCACGATGGTGAGGTAGGTGTGCTGGAGGAACAGTGAATCGTCACCAACGTCCTCGCCGTGGGCCTCGCGAAGCAGCCCGTCCCACAGGTCGCGCTTCAGTTGCACTTCCGGATCATTCCGCAGCACGGCCCACAAAGCGTCCAACGCCATCCGGGCCTTGCCGAATGTCAGGCTCGCGCGCCCAAGAACGCCTGCACCACGACACGTGGCTCGGGCAGGATATCGGGCCGGTCGGACAGCAACGCCTCGAGCCATGCCAACAACTCGTTCGGACGCTCGGGATCAGTGGCGTAGCGGGCGAGTTCAAGCAGCGCGCCGTCGCGGAGCGCGTAGGCGATGAACGTGGCGCCGTCCGTCGCGAGGCCGGTGACGGGGCGAGGGCTGCGCGACCGTGCCGCCGCATCGGCGAGATAGACCGGCAATCGGGCGAGCACGTCGTCCAACTTTCGCCGCAGATCGCTTTTCAACTCGATCACCGTGGCGCCCCACATCGTGTCGATGCGTCCGCCGGCCGCCGTCGAGCAGGTTGACCTCGTGACCGATTTCGTCGTACTGCGCGCCAAAGCCGGAGCGCAGCAGTTCCGTCACATGGCCGCGCAATGCCTCATGCCGAGGCCGTCCGGCCATCGCGCGTACCAGTTCGGGCAGCCTGTCCTGATGCCAGGTCATCGCGGCACGATGGGCGGACGAGCGGGATTCGCCAAGGCTGGCCCGACTCGGACGCCGCTGCTATCTGGATCGCGTGTCCGCACGTCAAGCCGATCTGTTCGGGACCCCGTCGCCCGCCCGCGAGCAACCCAGCGATGAAATCGTGGTCGTTTACCGCACGCGGTTGCGCGCCGCGCTGGCGCTGGTCAAGGCAGCCGAGGTGATGCCATGGAACGACTTGCTCACCATCATCCGCGAGGACAACGCGTTCCGGTTTGGTAAGGATGTGCTGCCGCCGGACGAAGGCGCCGCGCTCTGGGCTGAGTTCAATGTGGAGATGGACAGGCTCTATGCCATCATGAACGAAGGCAAAGAACCGGATCTGGGCGACTGATCGCTGTACCGAAAGGCCGCCCTCTACCCCTTTTTGCCGTCCTTCGCCGCCAGTTCCCGCCGCAGCCGCTCAACCTCCGCCCGCAGCTCGGCGGTCTCCCGCCCCATCTCATCCGGCGGCGGCGTGCCGGCGTCTGACCCAGGCTTGAACGGCGTGAACATCGACCATGCGCGATCGATCATGGCCATGTTCTGCCGGCCGATCTCCTCGATATTGCCAAACGGAAACAGTGATGACATCGAGCCGACGGTCCGCTTCATCGCCGCCTGCATCTGCTCCTGATGCTGGGTGAACGCCTTCATCGCCTGGTCCAGGTAGCCCGGCACCACCCCCTGCATCGCGCCGCCATAGAACCCGATCAACTGGCGCAGGAAGTTCGTGGGCAACAAATTGTGGCCCTTACCCTCCTCCTCCACGATGATCTGGGTCAGCACGCCGCGCGTGATGTCGTCGCCGGTCTTGGCGTCGTAGACCACGAAATCGCGGCCGGCGCGCACCATCTCGGCGAGATTCTCAAGCGTGATGTAACTGGAGCTCTCGGTGTTGTACAAACGCCGATTGGCATACTTCTTCACGACGACCGGTGGCACCTGGGCCCCTCCTGGGGTGGTACCGCCGTCCGTTACCTTCGGGGCGGGGTCGGCCATTCATCCCTCGCGGCTTTCTTGTCACTACCATGCGGTAGAATTCGCCGCCGCGGAAGCCCTATTGCACCGCGGCAAGCGGTTTCACCGTTTCATACCGCCCGGGCACCCCGTATGGTCTCCGGCAAAGGAGGCCGGATGAGGGATGACCGACAAAGCCAGCCCAACGGGGATCAGCCCAGACGAACCGGGCTCCAGCCCAAAAGGAAACAGCTCAGACGAACCGGGGATGGGACCAGACCTGGCGCGGTTCTTCCAGGACTGGACCGAATTGTGGCGGGAGGAATTGCAGGCCCAGGCCAAGGATCCCGAAACGATGCCGTTGGGGATGCTGGCCGGGATGATCAAAGGCGGAATGACCTCAGAGATCGCCGCCGCGACGGAAACGTGGCGCGCGGCGATGGTCGCCTGGGCAACCACGATGGGGGCAACCACGATGGGGGCGAACACGATGGGGGCCAGCTCGCTGGGAGCGGACTCATTGGGCGCGCCGCCATCTT
>CALFNB010000198.1 GCA_937902425.1 uncultured Acetobacteraceae bacterium
GCAGTGCCATTCTGTCGGCGATCATCTTCAACGCGCTGATCATCGTCGCCCTGATTCCGCTGGCGTTGAAGGGTATCGCCTATCGGCCGATCGGTGCCGCGGCGCTGCTTCGCCGTAACCTGCTGATCTATGGCGTCGGCGGCATCATCGCACCGTTCGTCGGCATCAAGCTGATCGACATGATCGTCACCACGATCGGGCTCGCTTAACTTCATTCCCGGCCTGGCGGGGCTGTTATCCACCAGGCCGGGGATCCTCAAGGATCCACTCCCATGCTGCAACATATCCGTCCGGCCATTGTCATGATCGTCGGAATGACCATCATCACCGGGCTCGCGTATCCTCTGGGCATGACCGGGATCGCCCAGGTGCTGTTCCACCATCAGGCCAATGGCAGCCTGATTGAGCGGGACGGCAAGGTGATCGGCTCCGCGTTGATCGGGCAAAATTTCGCCGACGAGAAGTATTTCCATGGCCGCCCGTCCGCCACGACGGACACCGATCCGAACGATGCGACCAAGACCGTGCCGGCGCCTTACAACGCCGCCAATTCCTCGGGTTCCAATTTGGGCCCAACCTCGAAGGCGCTGGTCGACCGGGTGAAAGACGACACGGCGAAGCTTGAGGCGGAGAACCCCGGCGTGCCGGTGCCGGCGGATCTGGTGACCACCTCGGCGAGCGGGCTCGACCCGGACATCACCCCGGCGGCGGCACTGTTCCAGGTGCCGCGGGTGGCCAAGGCGCGCGGATTGAAGGAAGATGCCGTACGGCAGTTGGTGGAGGCGCATACTGCCGGCCGCCTTATCGGCATCATCGGTGAACCGCATGTCAATGTGCTGCAACTCAATCTGGCGCTGGATGCTTTGGGTAAAAGCTGAGCCGTACGGCCGCATCATCCACCACGCCAATGGATGAGCGCCGTCCCTCACCGGACGCTTTGCTGCGAGAAGCGGAATGCTCCGGGCGCGGCCGATTGATGATCTTCCTGGGAGCCGCGCCCGGTGTAGGCAAGACTTACGAAATGCTCTCCGCCGCCCAGGCCAGGCGACGTGAGGGCGTCGACGTTGTCATCGGAGTTGTCGAGACGCACGGCCGTCAGGAGACCGCCGCGCTGCTTGCCGGGTTGGAAGTCGTTCCAGGCAAGCAGATTGAGTATCGTGGCCGCATACTGCAAGAAATGGACATCGACGCGATCCTGCTGCGTCATCCCCGCCTCGTCCTGGTCGACGAACTCGCGCACACGAACGCTCCAGGCAGCCGCCATCCCAAACGTTATATGGACGTCGAGGAACTCCTGGCAGCCGGCATCGACGTTTACTCGACCGTCAATATCCAGCACGTCGAAAGTCTGAATGACGTCGTCGCCCGCATCACCCGCATCCGCGTGCGTGAGACCGTGCCTGATTCCGTAATCGACCGCGCCGACGACATCGAATTGATCGACCTGACCCCTCAGGACCTGATCCAACGGTTGCGCGAAGGTAAGGTCTACGTCCCGCAACAGGCCGAGCGCGCGGTCCGCCACTACTTCCAGCCCGGGAACCTGACCGCGTTGCGCGAATTGGCGCTACGCCGCACGGCGCAGCGTGTGGACGACCAGATGGTCGACTACATGCGCAGCCATGCGATTGAGGGCCCGTGGGCGGCCGGCGAACGTATCCTTGTTTGCATCGAAGGCGGGACGAAGGCCACCGCCGTCGTGCGCCACGCGAAACGACTGGCCGACCAGCTTCGCGCCCCCTGGTCCGCCATCAGTGTGGAAACGTCGCGCAGCCTGCGCGCCGGCACGACCGGGCAAGACAGCGTGGCGGAGGCGATGCGGCTGGTCCAGGCCCTGGGGGGCGAACCGGTGCTGATTCCGGGTCAGGATGTTGCCGATACAGTTGTCGACTATGCCCGGGGCAACAACATCACGCACGTCATCGTCGGCAAGTCGCGGCACGCGCGATGGCGCCAGGTGATTACCGGATCGGTCACCCAGCAGATCATCAATCGCGCGAGTGGCATCAACATTCATGTGATCGAAGCGCCGGTCGAAGCCCCAGGACCCGTCGCCCCGACACCCCCGCCCGCGAAACTGAAACCGCCGATCGATTTCAAGCCGTACGCCGCCAGCCTGCTGCTGGTGTTCGCCGCGATCCCGGTCGCCTACGCACTCCACCACGTGCTGGCCATCGCCAATATCGCGTTGGTATTCCTGACCGCGATCCTGATCTCCGCCGTGTTGTTCGGCCGTGGCCCATCGTTGCTCGCCAGCATGGCCGCGGTGCTCGCCTACAATTTCTTCTTTTTGCCGCCGATCTACACCTTCACGATCGCGGACCCAGAGAATGTCGTCGCGCTGTTCTTCTTCGCGGTCGTCGCACTGATCGCCAGCGGCCTCGCGGCGCGTGTTCGCGGCCAGGCGGTCGCAGCGCGGTTGCGGGCCAAAACCACCGACGATTTGTATCAGTTCAGCCGCAAGCTCGCCGTCGCGGTGACGATGGACGACCTGCTCTGGGCCACCGCGCACCAGATCGCCTTGATGCTGAAGATGCGCGTGGTGCTGCTGCTGCCGGAAGACGACAGAGGCAAGGGAGCCCAGGGCGTCACCGGCCTCGCGGTGCGTGCCGGATTTCCGCCCGAGGACGTGCTGGAAGATGGCGACCTCGCGGCCGCCAAATGGTGCTGGGAGAAGAACCGCGTGACCGGCCGCGGCTCGGACACGTTGCCCGGCGCCAAATGGCTGTTTCTGCCGATGCGCACTGGCCGCGGTGCCGTCGCCGTGGTCGGCGTCGTCCGCGACGATCCCGGGCCTGATGAGCGGGGGCCTCCCCTGATGCCGGACCAGCAGCGGCTGCTGGATGCGTTGGCTGACCAGGCGGCTCTGGCGATCGAGCGGGTGAACCTGGCGCGCGACCTGACCACCGCGCGCCTGGAGGCCGAGACCGACCGGCTGCGCTCTGCCTTGCTCACCTCGATTTCGCACGACCTGCGCACCCCGCTCGCCTCCATCCTGGGCTCGGCTACCAGCCTGGCCTCGCAGCAGGGTGCGGCGCTGGATAACGCGACACGCCAGGCCCTGCTCGCGACAATCGTGGAGGAAGCGGATCGGCTCAATCGCTTCATCGGCAATCTGCTGGACATGACCCGGCTCGAGTCCGGCGCGCTGAAGCCGCGCGGCGGTTTGGTCGAACTATCTGACGTGTTGGGTGCCGCGTTGGGTCGCGCCGGCAAAATTCTCGCCCGGCACCAAGTGGACCTGGACCTTGCCCCCGGGTTGCCGATGCTGAACCTGGACATGGTGCTGTTCGAGCAGGTGCTGTTCAACCTGCTGGACAACGCGGCGAAATACGGGCCGACCGGCTCTCGCATTCAGATCAAGGCGTACCGCGACGGCGAGCGGGTGATCCTTCAGGTGATCGACGAAGGCGCGGGTGTCGCGCCGCAAGATGTCGAGCGGATCTTCGACAAGTTCTATCGCGCCAAAGGGACGGATCGACAGCGCGCCGGCACGGGCCTGGGCCTGGCGATCTGCCGCGGGTTTGTCGAAGCCATGCAGGGGACGATTGCCGCCGCGAACCGCTCCGATCGCCCGGGTGCGATCATAACCATCGTCCTCCCCGTGCCGGTTGGCGCTCCGCTGCTCGAGGAGACGGTTACATGACCGCCGGAGCCGGCCCGCTTCGCATCCTGGTGGTCGACGATGAGCCCGCGATCCGACGTTTCCTGCGTGCCGGCCTGGGTGCGCAGGGCTACTTAATCAGCGAGTTGGAGACAGGTTTGCCGGCAGTCGATGTCGTTCATCGTGGCGGGACCGACCTGATCATCCTCGATCTTGGACTGCCCGACATAGACGGGCTCGAGGTGATCCGTCGCATCCGCGGCGCCGGATCCGCAGTGCCGATCGTGGTACTCTCAAGCCGCGGCGATGAAGCGGCGAAGGTCGACGCGCTGGATCTCGGCGCCGATGATTATGTGACGAAACCATTCGGGATCGACGAATTGCTCGCCCGCGTCCGAGCCGCGCAACGCCATATGCTGCAGCAGCAGGGCGAACATCCAGTATTCCATAGCGGTGATCTGACCGTGGATCTGGTGCGTCGAATCGTCACCGTGCGTGGCCAGGAGGTAAAGTTCTCGCCCAGGGAGTATGAAGTGCTGAGGCTGCTGGTGCAGCACGCGGGCAAGGTCCTCACCCATAAGATGATTTTGCGTGAGGTGTGGGGCGGCGACACGGATGTGCAGTATCTGCGGATCTATATCCGTGCCCTACGGCAAAAGATCGAGCCAGATCCGGAACGACCGACGCATATTCTCACCGAGACAGGCGTCGGTTACCGGTTGCGGGCCGCATGACCTTGGTCATACGCACCGAGCTCGCGATGGTTTGGCAGCATGCGACGACGGTGACCATCGGAAGGTCGCGGGCTTATCTGGAGACCGGGTGCCAATTGTCCGTCCGCGCCCATCATGCTCTGGAAGCAATGGTGGTCACTCATCATGAGCTCGGCGGGGGTGGGGACGTACCAAAATGACTAAGCGAATGGAGATCTCGGACTTTATTGCTCTCGACCGCATTGCTTTGGACCTGAGGGTTCGCGACAAGACGCAATTACTTCACGAACTGGCAGCGCGTGCGGAAGCATTCGGCAGTGGAGTACGGGCGGACGCCATCCTCGCCGCTTTGCGGTCGCGCGAGGCGCTCGGTTCAACGGGCCTGGGCAAGGGATTTGCTCTGCCGCACGCTCGGATCGAAGGTTTGAAACAGTTCGTTGGCTTTTTCGCGCGACTGACCCGGCCGATCGACTATGACGCGATCGATGGTGCACCGGTTGATCTTGTATTCTTGCTGCTGATGCCACCCGAGGAGGCAGGCAACGAAAACGTCGGAGCGCTGGCGGCGGTCTCGCGTCGGTTTCGCGACGGGGAGACCGTGGCCCGCCTGCGTAAGGCGGACGCGGCGACCACCCTTGCCACACTGACGGGCAGGTAAAGCGCACCCGGCCAGTCAAGAGAAATGCCTGGCTTCGGCGGCTATCGAAGGTCCATTTCGGCGTACCGAACACCACCAGCGACTCTGTTTGGAATGTGACTCGTGAAGTGTTCACGCTGTAGATTTCTGACCAGGAAAAGACGGAAGAGCCAAATCGCTCCCGCGCCCCGCATGAAGCCTTGTAAATATCGAGAATGCCGCACGACGCTGACCAGGTTCATGTCCGATATAACCGGGTAACCTGTCTCTCTGGCTACGAAAGGCGCGATGTGCGAGATATCATCACGGTATCATTTCTGGTTCTTGCCACAACACTTGAGGCGGGCGGAGATGCGATCATAAGGATTGGACTGAAGTCCCATACCATCTCTGTACGCCTGCTGCTCATGTCAGGAGGGGCTGTCGCCCTTTATGGCTACGGCCTTATCCTGAACCTCGCGCCATTGGATTGGGGTCGCCTGATCGGTGCCTACGTGGCGACTTTCTTTGTCATAGGTCAGATCATTAACCTCGTCGTTTTCAGAACCACGCCGACCTTGCCGATTGTTGTCGGCGGACTGTTCATTCTGGCTGGTGGCGCGATTATAACATTGTGGCAGCGCTAAACCGTTCATGAAGCAAACGCGGGAAGCTGTGTGGTCCACGATGATGGATCGAAATAATGGGTTTTTGGCCGGTAAGCTTCTGAAGGCGGTCCCAGGAGAACGCCGAGGCCGCTTCTGCTCCTGTGGCCGGGCATCGTCCTGGACGTCGGAGAAGCCACCCGCGACGGCAATATGCCGAGCCGACCGCCGCGCTACCCGAGCAAGCGAGGACCCGGCTAATCCTTGTCCGATACCAATTGAATTTATATGCCCAACGCGCGAGTTTGTTCACGCCGAGGCGATAACCGGGGACATCTCGGCGCTCGCTCGCTTGCGCATATGTGACTGGAGCATGTTGTCTCGTCTGGATTCACGTTCACGCGCCGTTCTGGACGGCTTCGCACGCCGGCTATGCCTGGCTGTGTGGCTGGCATTGTTGTCTTGCTATATTCAGCGATGGCCGTACCAGGATGCGCTCGGCTTGTTCCAATTAATGTGCACGGCGGCGGCTTTTGGCGCCATGGCGCTGGCGCTTTGGAAACATGAACACCTGAAATCGCGAACGCTGACTTTCTGGGACGAGGGGATGGCGTTCAATGCCCTGAGCCTGCTCACGCATGGCCTCGCCAGACTCATGCCCTGACGCCATTGGCTTGGACGCGGCCCAGCCCAGTTTCACTCCCGGCACCAGGTGTGGGCCGCGCATGCTGGCCGGGTCGGATAACCTCGCCACGCCTTCCAAGCGGACAGCGGCGGGACCCGCGACGGGACCCATTTTCAGCGCGATCGCGTATCCACGACGAGATCGGCGACCGGCGATCTGAGATCATGCCGCGAAGCGAATCGCCGGAGCATCTTCAACAAACTCGATTTCGCGACAGGCGTTCCGGCGCGTAGCTTCGCAAGCAGTTTCGGATCGGCATCGAGCGCAGACGCCGCGTCGCGATCGCTTGCATAGTGCGGGGAGAGGATGTCGGTCCACGCCGGGCAAACGAACCAGGCGCGTTCTTTCTTCTTGCTCATCGGAGAATTGACCTCGTTGTGTTACCGATATGCATTCGGCACGCCCTGTCCGGCGCATGCCTCATGCGCCCCGTGCGGTATTTCCCTGGGGCGGCTGTTCGGCTGCGGACGAATTGTCCGCGATCCGCGCTGAGAAACCGAAATCGCGCAGACACTCGACCGCGATTTCCGCCTCGTCGCGCGGCAACCGACGAATCCACGTGCCGCTCGTCATGCTGCGCTGGACCGTGAGACCCAGGCCTTCGGCCGCCGCTTGCGCATTGGCGGGAATGGCCACGTCAACGAATTCAGTCATAGTGAACTCCAGGTATGAAATATCACCACAAGACCCCGGTGCGCCGCCGCACCGAACGCGACTTCACCGCTCGAATGCCAGCGGTCCTGACCGCGGGCGAGATAAGGAGATGACGCCATATAAAATCCATCCTGATTTGCCTCCCGATCGAAAAAAAGGGCAATCGGGCGTTCGTGAGATCCGGCACGGACTTCCCGATGAATGCGATCGTGTGGGCGACCGTCTTCGATTGTTGGTCGCGATCGGTCGTCATCATGTGGGCAATACGGCGTGCCGATGGCGCCTTGCATTGCCGGTTGCCTCGCGTTGCGGTCCCTTCCTCTTTTCGCTTCCGGGTCGCCCATTCCGTGACGACACGCAGGCCGCCTGTGAAACCGACGGCTTTCATCGCCCGCCAGAGGGCCGCGCCGTTATGGCAGCCACCGGCCCATGCCGTCTCGAGCGGTATCACGAACGGATCGAGCGAACTCATTCGATTACGGAACATATCGGTGCGGGCACCGCGCGCCACCTGAGGGACCAGTCCGCGCGATTTGTCAGTTTGCCTCATGATCTCTTTGAT
>CALFNB010000199.1 GCA_937902425.1 uncultured Acetobacteraceae bacterium
GGGCAGCCTTCCCCGGGGCCACCTTCCCCGGGGCGGTGTCCCCCGGGGCGGCGTCCCCCTGAGCGGCGTCCCTCTGGGCGGTGTCCCTCTGGGCAGCGTCCCCCTGGGCGGTGTCCCTCGGGGCGGTGTCCCTCTGGGAAGCGTCCCCCTGGGCGGTGTCCCTCTGGGCGGTGTCCCCCTGTGCGGCCTCGCCCGAAACCACGGCGCCTGCCGAATTGGCGCCCGTGGCGCCATCCCGCGTCACGCCGGAGCTTTCGTCCCCGCTGGAGCTTTCGTCAACGGCGGCCGTCGCGGCGTCAACGACGGCATCGCCGCCGGTACCATCCAGTGGCGCGTCCGCCTCCGTCTTGGCTTGCTTCGCCTGACGTCCGAGGCCCGATCCCCGCTCGGAGGATGGCGTACTCCGCGGCTCCATGGCATCGGAGACATCAACGTCGTCCACCGCCGCCGCGGGCGGGAGGGATTCCGAGGTCATGGCGCGCTTTCCCGCCGCGCCAGGTGGATGGCGGTCATCGCAACAGGATGGCGGTTCATCATGGCATGGTCTTGAAGGTGATCGATGTGAGGTAAATCCCAAGCTCGCGCAGGTCTTCGCTTAACTCAAGCGCATGCGGCGAGGTCGCGGTCGGTATCACCAGGGCCAGACGCGTCGCCCGGCCCGACACGACGCCGCGGTTGACCGGAAACGACCGGATGGTGTGACCTTTGAGGCTATAGTATCCAACGAACAAGCCGCCAAGAAATACGAACACGTTCTGCACCAGCAGAACGTCAGGCACGAGGAACGGAGACGCGTTTACTTCGATCGCGACATCCTGCCGCGCGAACGGCAACTGCACATCCAGTTCGGCGACCGGTGCGCAGGTCCAGGAGCGGTCTCCATCATCGGAAAAATCTATGCCCTCGCAGTTCAGGCCCGCGGCGCTGCCACTCCTGCCAAATGTAACCGGTTCGTTATAATTGATGCTCATGCTACTGCCTCGTCACATCGGCACCCGATATGGCGCCGGGTCGCGGTCACCACGCACAACGACACAGCATTCACCAATGCGTCCTGGCCGGCCGGCCGCTCATTGGCCGCGAACGTCCCGAGCAACGATGCACCGATGGGGCTGCTGTTGAAGGCCACGTCTCATCCCTGTCAATACGACGGAATCAGGCTTGCCACCGAACGCGTGCCGCGACAGCGGCCTGACACGAACCCGCGGCGCATATGTGTGTAATACCTCTCACGTCACGTTTCGCCCGTCTCGTGCCACGTTTCGATACTGTATCACACGATAGGCCGGATGCCGGACCGGGGTCAAGCAGAGTGGATTGAAATCACCAAATTCCATCGAATGACGCTGACGACCGCGCGGCATAATTCAGCCATCCGCGATCGGCGGACCCAGCACATCGCGGATCGCCGCGGCGTAGGCCTCACGATTGTTCTCTCGTGGCAGCCGGTCCAGCGCGGCGTCGCGCAGGCGTTGCCACAGCGCCGCATCCCGCTGCAGCGCCACCACATGCCGAGCGAACGCCGCCGGGTCGGTCACGTCCGCCGCCAGCAACTCCTGACCGTTCTCCCAACCCAGTTGCCGGCGCAACAGTTCGGTCGCGACGACCGGCAGACCGAAGGAGGCAGCCTCATGAACTTTATACGGCGTGCCGGCGGCGATCCGCGTCGGAGCGACGAACACGCGATGCGAGTCATATAGCGGCTCCGTATCGCTGACCGCGCCGCGCAACGTGACCCGCGGATGGTCGCGGAACCGCTCCAGACTCACCCCTGGGCCGGTGTAGCCGACCACAGTCAACCGGGTCTCCCAGGTGAGTTCCCGCGCGATCAGCGGCAAAACCTCATCGATGAACCAGCACAGACTATCGTAGTTCGGACTGTCCATCCGATGGATCGCACCGACGAACAGCATCCCCGCCCGTTGCGTGAACGGCCGTGGCGTCGGACGCGGCACCCGCATATGCCCGATCACGGCGACGTCGGGCAGTTCCAGATCGCGCAAGATCTCGGCTTCCGCCGCATTGATGGCGACGATCGTCCGGCAAAACGACGCATCCCGAAGCTCCGCCCTGACGGCGGCGTCAAAGTCGAATGGCCTGCCCTCCAGCGCCGCCTGCCCGCGATCACGCACCGCCGCGATCGCCTCGGTGTCGAGGATCACGGGCGGCAGCCTGGCCGGATCGCCCCCGGACTGCTCCAACAGGGACTGCTCCAACGCGGCTCGCACGGTCGCGAGGTTATGGGTCCGCGCGACCCAGATCACGTCGTAGTAACCGCGGCGCCGCGTCAGGAACTCTCTGAACTGCTCCAACCCGTGATCGTGCATGACCTCGACGCCATCAGGCATATCGGCGTACACGGCGGCCAGTGCGAAACGGCTGCCATTCAGCGGGTAGACCGTCACGGCATAACCCCGCGAAGCCATTTCCCGCACGATGTCGTTCGAGCGTACGAAACCGGATCCAATCATGCGTAGCGGGATGGTGTCCTCGACGAACAGCACGCGTTTGCGGGTGGCGTCCGCCATGCCGGCGAACACTCGCATCGCCTCGTCGCGGTCCGGACGCCGCCGCAGATAATCGGCGTGATTGCGCGCGAACGTTTCGCGGGCGTCCCCCACTGGCGCGTCCCCCATCGGCGCTTCCGGGTCGTCGATCACGCCGGCATCGTCCAGGTAATGCACCACCACGGTGGGATCGTACACGACCGGGAAGCCGGTTTCCCTCATCCGCACGCACAAATCGGCGTCGGCGTGATCCCCTGGGTGATCACCAGGCGGGAAGTGTTCATCGAAGCCTTCCAGTTCGTTCAGCAACGCCCGCCGCGCCATCAGGAATACGCTCGAGCAAAAATCCACTTCGCGGGTGAAATTCACCTCGGGGGACAGCGGCGAGGCGTCGCGCCCGCGGGCCTCGGTCGTGCCATCGCGCCAGATGATGCCGCCGGCCTCCCACAGCAGACCGTCACCACGAATGAGCATGCCGCCGACCGCGCCGATGCGTGGATTGGTCTCCAGACGGCGCAGGGCCGCCGCGATCGCGCCCGGGGCCAGTTCGGTCGCGTTGTCGAGATAAAGTACGGCGTCTCCGGTGACGAATTGCAGCGCGGCGTTACGGCCGGCCAGAAGGCCGATATCGGTGTCAAAACGAAAATGCGTCGCGCCGCGAACATAACGCTGGATGTCGCGGGTTTCGTCGGTCGATCCCGCGTCGATCAGAACCAGGTCGATATCGCCGGGATGATTCGCGCGCAGCGAGCCCAACGCCATCATCGTCAGCTCAAACCGGTTACGCAGAACCATGATGACACTGAGTGCCGGCACGCCGCCGGTTTCAAAATGCAACGTTGAACGGGCATGCAGGACCGCCAGAGTATCTGCCCGGCGGCGAAACAATGTGCGGGCCTCGGCCTCGGGGACTGGCGCCTCCGGTCGCGCCGTCGATGGCAGCGGCAGAGCGTCACTTTCGCCATTGGTCAGCCAGTACGCGAACGGATCCGCCGCCAGTCCCTGATCGATGGCCTGCTTCACGGCCTCCCGCATCGCGTAGTGGGCAAGGTCGAGATGTTCGCTCGCGGCGCGGCGTTCCGGCACGCCATGCCGCAGAAAATGCGCGAATCCGTTGCGAATCTGACCGCGCCGCACCATTTCGGCCGCGTCATCGTAATGCGACAGATACCAGGCTTCCGAGAACCCGGGAACCGGATCGAATTGCGTCGGCGTGGCGTTGGCCAGGTAGTGCTCGAGCGCCCATCGCCAGGTGCCGCGCGTGATGGCTTCCGCGACCGCCGGGTAGCGTCGCAGATACCATTCCGGATCGAAATACACCGACGCGCGCACTTCCGGCTCACCCCGGTGCAAGCGCCGCAGGCAGTGCCAGAACGGACCGTCCGCCGCCGCTGCCTCCGCCGCCGCCGGATCCAGGTTGGCGCGGTAGGCCGCCGGGTCGAACAACGGATGTCCGATGCGGTCCTCGGCGTTGCCGCGCCAAAGATAATGGTCGTAGCCGTTGACCAGACCGTTCCGGATCAGGAAGGCATCCGTCAGATCCGGATAACGGCGCCGATAGTCCGGCTCATCGAACAACCAGTGCGGCGACCGCTCACAACAGCCGCCCCGGCACCAGGCATCGAACGCGGAGGGAAATCGCCCAGACTCCACCAGGGCGGCGATCCCGGGATAGGTCTGCCGGTGCCAGGCCTCATCGAACAGCATGTTCGGCGAATGGCCCAGTTGCTGACCCGTATCGAAATAGAACGCCAGCACCCCGTCGGCGGGCGCGCCGGTGAGATGGGCGGTGGCGGTGGCATAAGTCCTTCGGTACCAATCGGCATCGAATACGGCCCAGGGCGTGGAGGTCGCACCTGGGAGGCGGAGCACGTCGCGGGCGGGTCGATTCAGGGGCCACATGGCGCTTATGTTGTCCGGCGGCGGCCCGGCTTCGCGCGCATTGGCATGGACAGGAAAGCGCTCGTGCCCTCGATCCGGCACGGCGCGGATGGGTCGGCCATCTCAGCACCCCGGGTATCAACACCGAGCGTCTCAACAGGGGGCGTCTCAACAGGGGGCGTCTCAACAGGGGACGGCGCGCCGATCCCGCTGGCTGCGGAGCCATGGGCCGGTGGGATCATCGGGCGAGCCGGTCCCCGGGACAGAAGCCGGATCAACGGTCTCCGGCGCGCGCGCGGACTTCGCGAAACCCCGTCTCCGGTTCGAACAATGCAGCCATCAGGCGGTGTGCTCCCTGCGTGCGAGGCGTTGTGTAGTGCAAGCAGGTCGCCGCCGCCAGGGTGGCATATGGCCGGTGGCATATGGCTGGTCCGCGTGGACGGTACGCCGATTATGCCGATATTCCGCGGCGCGAGGCGATCCAGGCGGGCGCCCCCGTTGGGCGGCCCGCTGGACGACCCCGCTGGGGGGAACCCGCGATCAGCCCGCGGTCGGCGGGTCCGCGACCTGCTTCGACACGGCGTGCAACTCGTATCCGAACCGTTGCAGGTTGGGGCCCATGATGGCCTCCATCAACTCGATCTCCCATCGCGAAAACACGGAGGCGTATTTGCCGATCAGCCCTTCCTGCCGCGGCTTGTCGGGGCCCTTCTGGTCGGCGGGTATATTCTCCAGCGTGGTTCTCGACACGAGTTTGGCCAGTGCATCGTCCGCCATGGAGAGGCCGACGCGGTCGAAGATGACGCGCAGTTCCGCCATTGTATCGCGCCGCAGATCCTCATAACGCACGAACAAGCTGCGTTGCGGCGGATGCGCGGAAAACGCCGAATGAATGATATCAACCTGGAAGTTCCAGAAATGCGACCAGAACGCGATGGCGTGAAGTCGCATCCGGGGATCGGTGGTCTCCGCCAGAGTTGGCGACGCGAACGGCGAAAATCGTGACTTCATCACGTCGCGCCCATCGCGCATCAGGAAGATCATGAACGACCTGGGAAACGCCCGCATGATGACATCGGCCGCATGTGACTCGTTTGGCATCTTGAACACGACATTCCGATAATCGATCAGTCCCCATTCATTCAGCTCGACTTTCCGCATTTTTTCCGACGAAGTTTTCCACCTGTACACACGACTTTTCCACGTGGTCGGAATTTCTCGCTCTCGGTCCAATGCCGGGACATGCATAAATCCCAGGGCGAACCCGAGCATCGACTCGGTGGCGCGACGGGCTACCACCTGTTGCCATCAGGGACATTTGTCGGGT
>CALFNB010000200.1 GCA_937902425.1 uncultured Acetobacteraceae bacterium
GGAGGTCGAGAACAAGCTGATCGTTCCGGAGCGGCAAATCGCCCGTGACATCGACCTGGATCTCGTTGTTGCTGAGCAGTTGCAGACCCAAATGCGTGTTGCCCTGGAACGTGCCGGAAACCGGCAGGAAGCCGGCCCCCGAGGCGGCATCGACGGACACGCCAACGATGTTTTCGCCAGTGAATTTGAAGTCGAACCCATCGATCACGTCAGCGCAGGCGGTCCCAGGGGTATTCGCGACGCAAAACGGGAAGCCGGACAACTGGTTCGTGATCGTGATCTGGGTATCGCCGACGTGGATAAGCGATCCGTCGGCGGAGCCCAGCCGGTAGTCGACCGCCGCGACGATCGATGTTGGGTTTGAGTTGATGCCGGCCACCGGGATTTCGCCCTCTGGACCGGCAAACTGGCCATTGTAATAGAATGCCTGCACCGTGCGTCCCGCGCCGAGCAGCCCGGCGTGAGCCTGACCCGGTAGCAGGGCGCCGAGGCCGAGAACGGTCGTCGACGCGAGTAATCGGGCGCGAAATGTCATTGTATCTTGTCCTCGCTCCAAACGTTCATGGGCCGCACTTTCAGGCATGCGGCTGCTATGCGAATGGCCTTGAGGCAAATTTCGCGCCAGAACGTAAACTTTTGAAACGATGGACGATTCTCCCGGAGCGGCGCGCCGCGAGCAAGCAAGTGTAAAACCTTCCGACAATAAATCCGGATTTTGACGCTCTGAGGCCGGGGAGCGCGCGCAGTCCAACGCATGACCGATCATAATGGTGTGCATTGTCATCGCGGCGGTCATGTGCGGAGGCCGCGATACCTGGGGGTGGAGCCGCGCGTCAATGCTCATTCCATGTTGGAGCAAAACTGTCAGATTGTCTGATCGCGCCGTTCATCAGTTACAATTGTACAATGCGACATACCCGTCCGACGGTATCGGATCCGGCCGTATCCTGTCTCGGTCATCCAAGAATATCCCGATTGTCATACACTTATTGGTAGTGTGACCGGTCACTGATACTCGCTTCCCCGCCAGCGCACGCGCGGACCGGGCAGGCCACACGCGGGAGCGGCGCGGCTCGCGCTCGCTCAATGCACGAGACATGACGGAACGAGGTTACGGACCGGCGATGTCCAGCCCAAAGCCCAGACCTGGGACGGCGTATCTGCCGGGGAGCCGGCGATGCTCACCTCCCCGTCGCCCGAGTGTAAAGAAATCCGACGGTCGCCGGCTTATTGTGTCAACGGTCCGAGCCCATACAGTTCCCGCTCCCGATGCGAAGCGTCGAACGTGTAGAACGCCGGCATCGTCAGTCGGTCTCCCGCCAGCACCTTGAGGACGCCGTGCTCGTGGTGCCAACCGCCGGTGAACGCCAGCAACATGCCGGTCGCCGGCTTCACGGTCAGATCGAGGCGCGGAAAATATAGTTCGCCCCCATCATAGCCGTCGTTGAGGTAGACGATGCTGGCGAAATCGCGGAACGGCATGCCGTGCGGGCTGCCGTCCGGGTTGGCGCGATCGGCATGCGGCGGCATGTGCATCCCGGTCCGCCACCTGACCAGTTGCACCGTGTCCGCGAAGATCGGCACGGTCAGTTCGTAGAAGCTCCGCAGCCGCTCGGTCACCCGGCGCTGCGCGTCCCGCATCAGCGCGGCGGCGCCGGGCCGGGCGGCCAGGATGTCGCGGAAATACAGGATCCGGCCCTTCCAGAAGTCCTCCGTTATGTCCTCGACATGCTGCGCGGCGGCCAGCGCATCCGCCGCTTCGGCCAGCAGAGCGCATTCCGCCGGGGTCAGGAAATTGGGCTGGTAAACAAAATCGAACGCCTCCGGGTCGAGCTCCATGTCGGGCGTGATCCCCACGGTGGCCGGCGATTGGGTCAGCACGCCCTCCCGCAGGCGCTGCCGCCCGATCACATTGCCCTGGGTTTGCCGCTGATTGAGGCGGTTCAGCAGGCTGCCCAGACGCCATTTTGGGATGTTCGTGGTTTCCAGCAGAGTGGCCGCGCCGGGCGACTCCGTCGCATCTTTCGCGAGCAACGGCCGCGTGCCGGTGCGGTCGACCGGCGGGTTCAGCCGCGGTTTGTTGACATGGTCGACGCCCTCGGTACCGTCCGGGAAACGGCCGACGAAGTAATGCCGCTGCCAGCCTTCCTTCAGGATTTCCGGGTCCTTGGCCTCCAGGCGTTTGCGAAATTCGGTCCGCGAGGCTTTGAACAACTCCTGCTCCGCCCGCAGCACGGGATCGTCACTCAGATCGTGGATCGCGACGTCCCACTGATCGAGGTAGTTTTTCGGAATCGGCATGACCGTGCAAAACACCTCGTCCTTGTCGAAGCGGACGGTGCCGGGATTGAGCATCTGCCAGTTCATGGTGAACGGGTACGGCAGCCAATCGGACTCGATGATGCCGGTCAGCGCGGAAATCCCCGGCCGCGGCTCGTTGAACGCGCCGGTGGTCAGGATGTTCCAGCCGGGCGGGGTGCGAAACAGATAACCGGTGTGGAAGGTCACTACGCCGCGGGCGAAATTCGACATGGCGAAATGTTCGAACGGAAACCCCTCGGGAAACGGCTCCAGCGCGCGGACGGTGAGGTCGGCGATGTTCTGGCCGCCGTTCCACTCCACCTCGAACGCGGCGGGCACCAGCAATTCCCAGCCATGCGTGTTGGCGATCGACAGCGGCAGGCAGCGGTAGGCGTGCCGGTCGGTGAATACGTCCATCCAGGCGCGTTCCTGCGTGCAGGGCACCAGCGCGGGCGGATTTGGTTGCGTTCTGAAAGCTTCCAGCCGAAACGCGGTCATCGTTCGTTCCAGTATCCCGTTCATGGCCGATCCGGGTCATAGCCGATCCGGGTGGACCGAAGCCAGCGCCGCCGGCTTCGGTCAGCAATTCGCATCATGGCCAACGGAAGTACTCCGGCGTCATCTTTGGGCTCGACCCTGCCGCATGCACACCGATTGGGTGTGACCGACGCGGGATGCCTGGGCGTTACGCTCGAAGGGCAGCAAGCAAGGCAGCCAGGCTTCATCACGGAGAACACGGAGGGCCACGGAGGACCACGGAGCAGTAAGGATTTCCTGATTACCTATCTTCCTCAACCGTCGGGAACCTGGTACAAACCATGAACATGATGTGGTTTGACGGAGAAACACGATGGCCCGCAACACGGTCCAGTTTCAGAAAGGGCTCAGTGAACCGGAATTCGAGCGCCAGTTCGGCACCGAGGAGCAATGCCGTGCCGCGGTGATCGGATCACGGTGGCCAGAGGGGTTCGTTTGTCCCGAATGCGGAGGGCGCCAGCATAGTCTGGTAAAGACCCGTGCCCTGTTTCAATGCTCCGCCCGCCGCCGGCAGACCTCGCTCATCGCCCGGACAATCTTCGCCGCGACCAAACTGTCGCTGCGCACCTGGTTTCGCGCCATCCATCATATGACCCAGACCAAACAGGGGATATCCAGCATCGAACTCGGCCGGCGCCGCGACGTGACGCAGAACACCGCCTGGAAGGTCAAACCAGGCTTAAACAGGTCATGATGAAGCGGGACACGTCGAAACAATTCACCGGACGTGTCGCGATCGACGATGCCTACATCGGCGGCAAGCGAACTGGCGCCAAACGTGGCCGCGGCGCGCCGGGAAAAACGCCATTCGTCGCCGCGGTCGAGACGACGCCCGAAGGCAAGCCAGTCCGCGTGAAGCTCCGCCGGGTCGAGGGTTTCTCGTGCAAGGCGATCGCCGCGTTCGCGAGGCGGAACCTCGATCCAACCCACGCGGTCGTCAGCGACGGGCCGCACTGCTTTGGCGGTGTGACCGAAGCCGGATGCCCCCACCAGACAATAAAGACCGGGGCAGGTCCCGCGTCGGTCCGGGTCCGGCTTTCAAGTGGGTTAACACCGCCCTTGGCAACATCAAGGCGGCGATCACCGGCACATACCGTTCCATCAACAGCAAGCATGTCCCGCGCTATCTCGCCGAGTTCGAATACCGGTTCAATCGGCGGTACGACCTGGCCGCGATGGTGCCACGTTTATGCCAGGTTGGCGTGCGAACCCCGCCCATGCCTTACCGGCTTCTGAAATTGGCTGACGTTTATGTGTAATCAGGAAGAGCAATGTCGGGCCAGCCATGACCGGCTGGCGTAGGCTCGACAGCTTTCTAAACTGGGCCAGGACAGCGCGTAATCAGGTTCATTTCTGTGTTTGAAGGCAAGGCCGCG
>CALFNB010000201.1 GCA_937902425.1 uncultured Acetobacteraceae bacterium
TGGGGCTGGAGTCGCGCATCGCGGGCTGCACCATCATCGTCGAGGGCGGCATGAACCGGCCGCCCTACGTCGAAAATCCGGCGATCGTGGCGCTGTATGAAAAAGCGCGCGCGCTGGCGGGGCAGGTTGGACTGAAATTGCCTCGGCAGCACCGCGGCGGCGGCTCCGACGGCAATTTCACCGCCGCGATGGGCATCCCGACGCTGGATGGACTGGGCTGCCCAGGAGCGGGGGCGCATGCGGTGCATGAGCATATTCTGTGGCGACAACTGGCGCCGCGGGCGGCCCTGATGGCGGGACTGCTGGAGACGCTCGACGAGGTGTGAGTGTCGGCGACCTTGACCGTTGGTGTTCGCCGGAGACCCGAGGCATTCGGGAGCAGGGCGGAGGTATGGCTCGGTATGCAGATGGCCTACGACCTCACGCAGGCGCGCAAACACGAGCGCCAGATCAAGGTCCGGCGAGTGGAACGTTTGCCGGAGCACGCCGATTCATAAGCACACCGCGGCCGTTGCGCGACTCGCCATCGTCATCACGGCGCCGGGCGCATTTTCGAAGCCTCCGGATGCTTACGAAGGATGCCGGAACCGCGCCACCAGCCCCGCCGCGCCTTTGGCATGCCCATTGAGCGCGGCGAACAGTTCGTCGCGCGTCATCCCCGGCTGCAACGCCTTCGGGTCGAGATCGGTCGCGATCAGGGTGAACGTATAATGGTGCCAGTCCCCTGGCGGCGTGCAGGGGCCGAAATACGTCGGCAGCCCCATGGTGCTCTTGCCACCGACGAACTTGTCGGACGGCTTGCTGAGCTCGCCCTCGGAGAAGCCGGTCACCGCGGCGGGAATGCCGTAGGTCACCATGTGCACAACGCCCAGGCCGTTACGTCCCTCGGGATCGATGAGTACGAGGGCGAAGCTGGCGGTTCCGGCCGGCGGGTTTACCCAGCTCAGTGGCGGCGAAACGCTTTGGCCGACGCAGTTCGGATTGTCTTTCCGGTCACCCGCGTTCTTCGTCGCCAACGGCGCGTTGTCGGTGAAGGCCGGCGACGTCAGTTGAAAGGGTTCCGCCGCCTTGGCGACCGGTGCGGCGTGGAATGACGCCAAGGCGATCCCGCCCGCCACCAGCAGGCTGTTCATACTGAGCTGCATAACAATTTCTCCCTGGAACCCGATTATTCGTGACGCGGACGTTACTCCGCGTCGCGTGGCGGTGAGAAGGCGACGGCTCGGTCTGGAGGTTCACCGCGGTTTGGCGACCGCGAAGCGTGAGCGTGTCTCGTGACAGACACGACAATTCCCGTCTCCTGACGCGACCGTGCCGCGACAATGAAGGGGCAATTTCTCCTCATCGCGGGGCCAATGGGGGCACCAGCCTGACGTCAGGAGACAGTGCAGTGATCAAAATGATCCTCCCCGCCGCGATGCTGTTGGCTTCTGCCCCTGGCTACGGCGCCGCGACTGTCGGGTGTGACACAAATCTCCACCGCCGCGCAGGCGTGGCGAAGCCGGCGCCGGACGCTCGCATCAAAATGGTCGACGTCGCGGCGCGGGCCCTGGCGCGGCAAATCGTCGGTGACGCGGTGGGGCGTGGCAATCAGGTGAAACGTTGAGCACAGCCGTTCAGCACCCGCACTCACGGACGGAGCACGGCGCGACTGCGCGGCATGCGGTCAACCATAATGGAGGATGTCATGCGACTGCCAAATCTGAACTGGCCAGCCAACCTGTACATTGACGTGATGACGCCTCGACCGGATCTCGAGTCGCCGGCCGAGCGGGACGGCGAAGAGTTCTGTCATGCCGGCGCCGATACCGCGCGACGCAGCGCGGCGCGCGCGAGCAGGCGTGTGGAATCCAGTGTCGGCAGCGGAGAATTCGAGTCATTCACGATCAGCGGGAGCTCGGTGCAACCGAGTATGACGGCATCGCAGCCCTGATCCTTCATGCGTCCGATGACTTGTTGATGAAATGCGACCGCCTCCGGCCTGAAGATGCCGCGAACCAGTTCGTCCATGATGATGCGATTGAGTTCCTCGCGTTCGGTGGTGGTCGGGCGCACAAACGTCAGCCCGTGCGCGGTCAGCTTTTCCGGATACACCTCGCTGTCCACCAGCCAGCGCGTTCCAACCAGTCCCAGGCGGTGGAACCCTCGTTCGACGGTGTGCGCGGCGACGACTTCCGCGATGTGCAGCCACGGCAGCGGTGATCGCGCTGCGATGAACGGCAGCGCCTGGTGAATGGTGTTGTCGGGGCAGATCAGGAATTCCGCGCCGATCGCGGCGAGCTTCCGCGCCGACGCAAGCATCAGTTCACCCACGCCAGGCCAGTCATCTCGATCGAGACAGCGCACGTAGTCGCCGAGCGAATGCGTGTGCATCGAGACCTCGGGATGCGCGTGCCCGCCGAGCAAACGCGCGCCTTCGACGCAGATCGTCCGATAGCACAGCGCCGCGCCCTCGGCGGAGCAGCCAACGATACCGATGTGCTCAGCCACGGTCATCCTGGCGGCACGGTCCCGGGCTTTGGGTCAATCGGTAGTTGCCGATCGAGGCCGGTCAGCCGCTCCAGAAATCCCGCCGCCGCCAATGCCCGTGCCTCCTGTCTGGGCGGCGCGGCGATTTGCAGGCCAACCGGCCGGCCGTACTGGTCGAAACCGGCGGGCACCGCGACCGCGGCGCAGCTCGCCATGGTCATGGCCGCGTTGAGCGTCGAGCCGCCCATGTAGTTCGCCAGCTTCACGCCGTCGATCGTTTCAGGATGCGTGCGGTTTACATCGAACGCCGGGGTGCCCGCACTCGGTGTGATAAATACATCGTAACGTTCGAACATTTCGGCGACGCGACGGTAAAACGCGGCGCGCTCGCGGTCGGCCCAGGCGAGTTGGGAGGGCGATTGGGAGAGGCCTTTTTCGGTGTTCCAGATGATGTCTTGTTTGATCAGGTCGCGATGTTCCCGCAATTGCAATTCCCGGTCGACGACAAAATGTTGCGAGCGCAGAATCATGAACGCTTCCTCGACGCCGCCGAGGTCAGGTGCGTATTCCTCCACGACGCAGCCGAGGTCCTCGAAGCGGCGCACGGCGGCCTCGCAGATCGCACGGGTTTCGCGTTCGACCAGGACGTTACCGTTGTAGTCGGGACTGTAAGCGATCCGTCGCGGTGGTCCGGCGCGGCCGAGCGCGGCGACGAACGAGCACGCCGGCGCATCGAACGTCAGCGGATCGAGCGGGCAATACCCCGCCATCGTGTCCAAAAACAGCGCGAGGTCGGGAATGTCGCGTGCCATCGGCCCTTGCACGGACAACGGCGAATACAGATTGTTCACCGCCCCGCGCGTCACCCGGCCCGGTGAGGGACGGATACCAACGACGGAACAATACGTTCCCGGACGCCGTAACGATCCGCCATGGTCGGTGCCTTGCGCCAGCCACACCTCCCCGGTCGCGACCGAGACCGCGCCGCCGCCGGTCGAGCCGCCGCAGGTCAACGACAGGTTCCACGGATTGCGGGTGCGGCCGAACACCTCGTTGAACGTGGAGCCGCCGGCGCCGAACTCCGGTGTGTTCGACTTCGCCACCACGATGCCGCCTTTGCGTTCGATCCGCTCCACCAACGGATGCGAGCGCGTTGGCACATGGTCCCTGAAGATCGGCGAGCCATACGTCGTGCGCACCCCGGCCACGTCGTTCAGGTCCTTGATCGACACCGGCAACCCGTCGAGCCAGCCCGCCTCGTTCGCCTCCGGCGGGTAGCGCGTCGCCATCAGCCGCCTGGCGTGTTCCCGCGCGCGATCGAAACAAAGTGTCGGCAGCGCGTTCACCTGAGGTTCCACTTCGGCGATCCGCGCCTCGGCCGCGTCGATCAGTTCCAGTGGGGAGATTTCCCGTTTGCGCAATCGGGCCACCGCCTCGGTCGCGGTCATGCGGATCAGGTCCTGGGGCATCGGCACCTCCTGTCGTGGGCGTCAACGCTTGCGCGATGCCGCCCCGTCGTGCAAGCCGGGCGCATGACTCCCCACTATCGTCTCCTCCTCCTCCTCCTCCTGGGCGGCTGCACCACCCTGGGACCAAATTTCACCGCGCCCGGCTGGAGCGGTCCGGAGTCGTGGTTCAACCGCGAACCGCGGGCTCCGGTCAGCCAGACGGTTGAAGCGCCGATTGATCCCAATTGGTGGACTTTGTTCAACGATCCGACACTGACCGCGCTTGAGCAACGAGTCGCGGAAGAAAACATCGACGTCGCGATCGCCGCCCTGCGGATCGACGAGTCTCGCGCGCAATACGACAGCGCTGTTTCGGCGGGCGTCCCTGATCTCAACGCGAATGCCTCTTATGCGCGGCAGAAGGCCAGCAATGTCGGCACTTTCGCAAACGCCCCCAATCCGCTCGGTGCGTCCGGTGCCCTGGGCGCCAACCCGGGCGCTTTGGGGTCGCGCAAGCTCAGTGCGTTCGACGTGTATCAGGTCGGGTTCGACGCTTCGTGGGAGCTCGATCTGTGGGGCAAGATCCGCCGGTCGGTGGAAGCGGCGGGCGCGACGGCGCGGGCCTCCGAGGAAGCCCGCCGCGGCGTGCTGCTGACCAACCTCGCGGAGGTCGCGCGCGATTACATCACGCTGCGTGGCGTGCAGACCGAGTTGCGCATCGCGCGCGACAACGTGCGCATCGGGCAGGATAGTCTGAAGCTGACGCGGCAACGCGCCGAGGGCGGGATGACGACGACCCTCGATGTCGCCAACGCGCAGGCGCAACTCAGCACGACATTGGCGCAAATCCCCAGCCTGGAGCAGCAGGAAGCGCAACTGATCAACGCGGTGTCGCTGCTTCTGGGCATGCCGCCGAACGGGCTGCGCGCGCAGTTGCAAACCCCGCGCATGGTGCCGCCGGTGCCGCCGCGGGTGCCGATCGGCCTGCCGTCGGAACTGGCGCGGCGGCGGCCGGACGTGCGGGAGGCGGAGGCTCAGCTACACGCGGCGACCGCCAACATTGGCGTGGCGCGCGCGGCGTTCTATCCCTCGGTGACGCTCAGCGGCAGTGTGGGTCTGCAGGCGACCCAGCTCGTACCGCTGTTTGGGTTGAACGCGAGGCAGTTCGCGGCTGGTCCGAGCGTCTCGGTGCCGATTTTCGAAAACGGCCACCTGAAGGCGACGCTGCATCTGACTGAGGCACGGCAAAAGGAAGCGGCGCTGTCCTATCAGCAGATCGTGCTGCGGGCTCTGCACGAGGTCGATAACGCGCTGACCGCCTATCGATCGGAGCAGGCGCGCCGTCAGCAACTGACCGACGCGGTCACCCAGAGCCGGCGCGCGCTGGACCTGGCGACACAGCGGTACGCTCAAGGGGTCACGGACTTTCTGACTGTGCTGGATGCGCAACGGACGCTTCTGGGTAATGAACTGCAGTTGGCGGACAGCACGACCACGGTGTCGAACAACCTGGTGGTACTTTACAAGGCTTTGGGTGGCGGCTGGGAGTCGGACCTGCCGGAGAAGCCTAAATCGGAGGGGACGAAGCCGGCGGCCACCGGCTCGAAGATTTGAACCCTGGCACTGGCTACCGTCTTGCCCGGGCCTGACACGAGCGTCTGTCGCCGCCCCCGGTCATCGAAAGTCGTGTTGAAGACCAGGCCTGGTGGGTGCTGAGAGTGATCCTCGGGTCGAGCCCTGTTGGCGGTAAAATAACGGCTTCAATGGGCTCGGACCGACTCTCAATTGGTGATGGTCCGGCCGACTGGGCCCTGACGATATGCGGCCGTGTCACGATGGCCGCGTCGTCAGATTGCGCGCATGAGGTCGAGTCCGCGAATAACCGCAACGGCGAATTCGCCCGGATCAACCTGTTCTTAGCGCGAAAATTTACCTCGTATTCATCGATCGCCGTCAGCATACGCGCAGATGCGCAACGGACGCTTATGGCTGAACGCACTTTGCCTCCTGGGTTGCACCGCGCTTGGTGCCGCCCGGTTGGCGGACGCGCAATTGCTGACAACGCTGTTTCCTGAAGGCGTGCCCGGTTACGGAACCGAACAAGGTGTCACCGTGCAGTCGCGCGCTCGCCCGGAATTCGACCCTCTGGGTTTCCGGTACGGCGAGGTGACGGTCCGGCCGCTGCTTGGCGAGTCCGTTGGTTACGATGACAACATATTTGGTGGACCGAACCGCCGCGGCGCGTGGCAGATCGGGACGCATCCCTCGGTCCTGACGGGGATTGATGGGTCGGGCGGCAACGCGGCGGCGTTTTTCTCCGCCGACGACTACCGGTACCTGGGACAGCCATCGCAGAACCGTACCGACGGCGCGGCGTTCCTCGGCGGGACGATCCCGGTCGGACGCGACAAATTGACCCTGGGCGGCTTCTGGCTGGATCAGCATGAGGACCGGACGGCACTCGACGCGATACCGTCCGACCGGCCGGTGGCATTCACGGTGTTCAACGTACGCGCGTCTTATGCCGCGGAGTTCGGCCGGTTCGCCGCCACGCCGTCGATCGAGTTCAACCGTTGGCGCTTCGACAACACCACCATCCTC
>CALFNB010000202.1 GCA_937902425.1 uncultured Acetobacteraceae bacterium
ATCGGCTGCAACACACCCTGGGTCCGGATCGACTCGGCGAGGTCCCGCAACATTTCCTCGTCGAAATTCATGCGCGGCTGGAACGGGTTGGGGTCGAGCAGATCGATCGGCAGCCGCCGGATATCGTCCACGGCCCCGTCGGTGCCGCTTCTGGCTGGCATCTCGCCAAACAGCGCGGCCAGACCGCGGCCAAGCCTCGGCGGGGTTGATTTGGCGTTCATCGCGCGGTCGCCGCGGTCGCCGTCAGGCCGTCACGGCGCAGCAACTCCTCGGCCAGTTGCGTGTACGCCAGCGCGCCCGCCGAGCGGGGGTCGTACTCGAATACCGGCACCCCGTGACTCGGCGCTTCCGACAGGCGAACATTGCGAGGAATCACCGTCTCGTACACCCACTCCCCAAAGAAGCCGCGCGCGTCGTCGGCGACCAGATCCGACAGATTATTGCGCTTATCATACATGGTCAGTACCACGCCGCACAGCCGAAGCGCCGGATTGAGCCGGCGGCGGACCGTTTCGACGGTGCGGGTCAGCCCGCTGATGCCCTCCAGCGCGTAGAACTCGCATTGCAGCGGCACCAGCACCCCATCCGCCGCCACCAGCGCGTTCAATGTCAACAGTCCCAGACTGGGCGGGCAATCGATCAGAATGTAGCGGAACGGCGCCGCCTCCCGCCAGATCGCCAACGCGTCCCGCAGGCTGAACTCGCGTCTGGGCTTGCCGGCGAGTTCGACCTCGGCGCCGACGAGGTCGGGGCCGGACGGGATCAGCCACAGATTTGCGTATTTCGTGCGGTAGGTCTCCAGGGCGTTGGGCACGCCGTCGTCGATCAACTGGTAGCTGCCGCGGCCGCGATCCTGCGCCGCGATGCCGAAACCGGTGGAGGCGTTGCCCTGCGGATCGAAATCGATCAGCAGCACCGGCACGCCCGTCGCCGCCAGCGCCGCCGCCAGGTTGACGGCCGTGGTGGTCTTGCCCACGCCCCCCTTCTGGTTGGCGATGGCCAGGATGCGCGGTTTATGCACCGCGTGATCGGAGGCATTGGTTTCGAGCACGCCTCGCCGTCCAGTACGGGCTGAGCGACTTGTCGGCGATGACGCCCCCGTCAGCGGAAGCTTTCGTTGGGATCGGTCACCGGGATCATCGCGGAAGGATTGTCATAACGGCGCGTGCCCGGTTCGCGCAAGGTTGCGCGGCGTCCGGCGTGAGTTCCCGAAGCCGGTCGCGCGGTGGCGGCTGTGACTGGAGCGGCGGTCGAAGACCGGCGACTGAGCCGTCGTCCCGCGTTAGCCCATGCTGAGATGGCCCGATGGGGCCAGACCCTGGTACTGTGGCCTATGACCTCCAACCGGGGATGACCGCCCATGGACCCGCTCGCCCGCCGCAAGCTCGGCCGCACCAATGTTGAGGTCACGCAACTCGGCCTCGGTGGCGCCGGATTGGGGGATCTGTTCGATATGGTCGATGACGCCGACGCCAGCGCCACGTTGCGAGCGGCGTGGGACGCCGGCATCCGCTACTACGACACGTCCCCCTGGTACGGCCGCGGCCAGAGCGAGCACCGCTTCGGCCGCGCGCTATATCGCCGGCCGCGCGCGGACTACGTGATCTCCACCAAGGTCGGCCGGCTGTTCCGCGCCTGCCATGACGCGGAGCATTTCGAGCATGGGTTCTGGCGCGGCGGACTGAAATTCGAGCATCGCTTCGACTACAGCTACGACGGCGTGATGCGAAGTTTCGAGGACAGCCTGCAACGTCTGGGCTTGCCGCGCATCGATCTGCTGCTGATCCACGACCTCGACATCTCGCATCACGCCACGGAAGCGAAGGTGACCGCCTATCTGACCGAACTGCACAACGGCGGCTTCCGCGCGCTGATGGACCTGAAGCGGAGCGGGCTGATCCGAGGCATCGGCGCGGGCATCAACGAAACCGGCATGATGCCGCGGTTCCTCGAGTTGATGGACATCGATTTCTTTCTGGTGGCACTGCCGTACACGCTGCTGGACACTGACGTGCTGGACGCCGAATTCCCTCAGTGCGCCGCGCGTGGCGTGGGCTTCATCATCGGCGCGCCGTTCGCGTCAGGGATTCTCGCCACCGGGGCGGTGCAAGGCGCGCGCTACCGCTATGCCGAGGCGACGCCGGAGGTCATGGCGAAAGTTAAGCGGATCGAGGCAGTGTGCGCTCGTCACAACGTGCCGCTGGCCGCCGCCGCGCTGCAATTCCCGCTTGGCCATTCCTCGGTCGCCGCGGTGATCCCTGGAGCGCTGCTGCCGGAGCACGTCACCCGCAACGTCGCTGCGTTTCGGCATGCGATTCCGGCGGAGTTTTGGGCTGAGTTGAAGCACGAGGGATTGTTGCGTGCAGATGCGCCGGTGCCGTGACCGGACAACAGGGAACGCCCGGCCGATCAATCTCCCACCGGCTGTCCGACATAGATACGGCTGGTGAAAACGTGTCCTTCGTGGTCATGAAAAATGGTTGCCTGCCTCTCACAATAGTCCGGGATCAGGTGCCTGGGACAGTAGTGCGTCACTATGCTTTTGCGTGTGGCCAACCTGGACGTCGCCTCGCCTCCATGTCCGATATCGGCGTGCCACATGAGCACGTCGCCACGCCTGGCCATCAGGCGTCTGCGCTTCAGGCCAAAACTCCTGGTGTTTTGCGTAAGCTCGCGTACATGCTCCTGGATTTGATCTTCGAGTGTATTGGTACTGTTGATACGAAAGGCCTCGCTCACGCTTCTGAATTCATTGTCAAAATAACGTTCCGGCAAACGGTGGCTACCGGGGTAATAAAACAACTCCCCGCCTCCCGCGGTCACGTCTTTCAGCGCGATCCATGACGCGGCGAAACTTATCGCGCGAGAAAACGGCACGAACCACGTGTCCCGATGGCTCTCCTGGCCCGAGCCTCGAAAGAACCCCAGGGTCTGCGAGGCCAGCGCTTTGGTTTCGAAGATAAGGCCGAGGAAATCAACGATCGCGGGCGCGAAGATTAACTGGCGCACCGACCTGGAGAAATAATGAGGATCCAACGCCTTGGCCGCGAGTTCCCGCACTTCGGGTCGCCATGACGTGAGTCCCTCGCCCAGATCGCGGCATCGAAATTTCATCTCGGGAATTTCGCCGCTATAGGCTTTATCAGGAACCGCCTGAAAAACGACAAAGCCGTCTCGCACGAGCGCTTCCAGCCGCTCCGCCTGCTCGGCTGTGATCTGACCGGTTTCATATCGCCCATGCACCCTGTCGAGCGCGTCCGGTGCATCGATCCAAAGGCCCCCGGCCGCGTTGCCGGGACGCGGAGCGGCGGCATGAGGCAAATAGCCCCGACCGCTGCCCAGGATGATGTAATGATCCAACGCGGTACTCACCGGTCCATCGCGAAGCTTCGATGCGGCGAGCGGATAGGATCGAAGATAGAACGGTTCATCGAAAATGCAAACCTGGCGCCCTTCCGACCGGCCATACTCCAGGTAATTTTCCTACGCCGAGGCGAACTCACCGATTTGTATTGCCTCCCCAATATCAGGATACAGGGTGACATAATCCGCCTCCATGAAGGCACGCATTTCATCGAGGAGGGTCGGCCTGTCCATGGAAGAATCCGGGCTCCTTTGCTCGAAAGTACGTAAATCAATACGGTGTGATTGAGAGCCTTCCCGTCAACGACTCATCTCGGCTTCCCATCGGCGAGCTTCCCCGCCGGCACTTCGATCCCCAGCAGGCGTGCCGCGTTGCCGCCCAGGATCGCGCGGCGTGTCGCGTCATCCAACCCGGGGGCGCCCTCGATGAAGCCCACCGGGTCGATCTCGCCCATATCCGCCGGGTAATCCGTGCCCACCAGGATATGATCGGCACCAAACTCCTTCACGAGGTATTCCAACTGCGAATGTGTGTACACCAGCGAATCGAAGTACAATCGCCGCAGATACGTCCCCGGCATCTCCTTTAGTTTCTCGCCGGTATCCGGCCGAGCCGCCGCCGCGTGGTCGATGCGCCCGGAATACGCCGGCAAATACCCTCCGCCATGCGCCGCCACCAGCTTCAGTCCTGGGCAATCCTCCAGCACACCGCCGAAAATCAGATGATGCAGCGCCACCGTCGTATCGAGCGGGTTGCCGATCACGTTGGCGAAGTAATGCTCCTTGAACCGCCGAGCCTCAGTGAAGCCGTCCGGGTGCATGAACACCAACAGCCCGAGTTCCTCGATGCGCCGGAATACCGGCCGGAAGCGGTCCTCCGACAGATCCTCGCCGGCGACGTGCGTCATGATTTCGATGCCGCGCATGCCGAGCGACATATGCAGCCGCTCCAGTTCGGCGATCGCCAGTTCCGGCGCCTGCAGCGGGATGGTGTCCAGTCCGGTGAAGCGGTCGGGATGGCGGCCGACGATGTCGGCGATCTCGTCGTTGAGTTGGCGTGACGTGGCCAACCCCAGGTCCGGATCGGCGCCGTAATAGGTCTGCCGCGGGGCTGGCGAGATCGCCTGGATATCGATCCCCATCAGGTCCATGTCGGCGATGCGCTGCTCGGCCGATGTGCCCTGCTGGCGCGTCCTCACACCGTTCCGCCGATTGACTTCCTGGCTGCGCGGGTTCGCCTGAGTTTCCAGGAACCAGCGGGAGACCGCTTCGTTGCCCTCAACCATCGCCGCGGCCTTGAGACTGGTCACGTGGCAATGGATGTCGAGGGTGAACCATTTGCCGCGAGCATGCGCGGGCCCTGGAAAACGTCCGGGGATTCGTGCGCCCTCAGGCAGGCAGGTGAACAGCATGCTCGGACTCCCGCATGTTTTGGCGCGAATATAGCGCCTGGGAGAGGGGACGCGGAAGACCGTACCCCGGTCCGGCACGCGACGCCGAAACAGGACTCCCACGATTCGGGCCAGTGCTCCGCCGCGGGGCGGTCCGACCCTCAAGTGACCTTCAGGAACTCGATCAGCTTGGCGACCGCCGTCGGTTTGTCGGTCTTGTCCAGCGCCGCGAGCTCCGCCGCGAAACGGTCCAGCGCGGCCTCATAAATCTGCCGCTCCGAGAAGCTCTGGTCCGGCTGGCCGGAGTTGCGGTGAAGATCACGCACCACCTCGGCGATCGCCAGCGGGTCGCCGGAGTTGATCTTCGCCTCATACTCCTGCGCCCGGCGCGACCACATCGTGCGCTTGATCCGGGCGCGGCCCTTCAGCACGGCCAGTGCCTCATCGAACTGCTTCCGGGTCGCCAGCTTGCGCAGCCCGGCGCTGCGGGCCTTGGCGACCGGGACCCGCAGCGTCATGCGGTTCTCTTCGAACGTGATGTGGATCAGTTCCAGCCGGTGGCCGGCG
>CALFNB010000203.1 GCA_937902425.1 uncultured Acetobacteraceae bacterium
GGGTCTGGCGCACCAGATCAATCCCAGGTGGCTCGAGCGCGCGACACCGCTCAGTCCGTTCAGTCCAGCGTTTCGCGATAGCACCACGTCGCGATCACCGTGACCACCAGAGTGAACGCGACCATCGGCCACAGCTCCGGCGCGATGTCGACGGGGCCGTTGCCCTTCAGCAGCATGCCGCGCACGATGCGCAGTGCGTGGGTGACGGGAAAGATCTCGCCGGCCCACTGAGCCCAGACCGGCATGCCCTTGAACGGGAACATGAAGCCCGACAGCAGGAACGACGGCAGCAGCGTGAACTGCGCCATCTGAATCGCCTGCATCTGATTGCGCGCGATCGTGGAGAACGTCACGCCAAGTGCCAGGTTGCTGGCGATGAAAAGCCCGAGTGCCACGCTCAGCAACGGGATGGAGCCGCGGATCGGCAGGCCAAACACCACCGCCGCGATCGCCACGATCAGCACCACCTGCGCGTAGCCGATAGCGATGTAGGGAACGACCTTGGCGAGCATCACCTCAATCGGCCGCACCGGCATGGCCAGCAGGTTCTCCATCGTGCCGCGCTCGGTCTCCCGCGTGATCGACAGAGTGGTAACGAACAACGTCGAAATGGTCAGCACAATGCAGATCAGTCCGGGAACGATGTTCAGCACCGTGAGCTGTTCGGGGTTGTAGCGAGCGTGCACCGCAAACTGAAATGGCAGGTTGGCGGGCCGGGACTGGACAGCTTGCGGCAGATCGCGATCCAGCGCGGTGGTCAGCGACGCGAGCGCGGCCGCCGCGTTGCCGATCGCCGACGGATCGGTGGCGTCGGCGTCCATCAGGATCGTCGGCTTCTCGCCGCGATCGACCGAGCGCGCGAAACCGGCGGGAATATTCACGACAAACAGAAGCTCGCCATCGGCGAGGCCGCGTTCGGCCGCAGCCTCGGACGACAGCTCCCGGATGTCGTAATAGCCCGTGTTCTTCAGTGCCGCGACGATGGTCCGCTCGTACTTGGAATGGTCGGCCGAAAGCAAACCGGTCGGCAGGTGTTTCGGATCGGCATTGATCGCGTAGCCAAACAAAAACAATTGCATCACCGGCAGGGCGATGATCATGCGCAGAGTGAACGAATCGCGCCGCACCTGGATCCATTCCTTACGCAGGACCGCCATGAAGCGTTTGAAGGAGAACCCGGTCATGGCGTTTTCTGGCTCAGCAAATGGATGAAGACGTCTTCAAGTTTTGGCTCGACCTCGTGCCAGGTCAGCCGGTTCTCGCCGAACGATCGCGTCGCCTGTTCCAATGCCGCGCGCTGCAATCCCGCGACGCGCAACACCATGCCGAATACCGCCGCCGCCTCCACCCCCGGCATCCCGCGCAACGCGCGCGCGGCGACATCCAGGTCCGCACCGGTCGCCTCGAAGACCACCAGCCCGCCGCCCTTCGCCACCGCGTCCGGCGTCCCCTGCACCACGAGTTTGCCGTCGGAGAGATAAACGATGCGGGCGCAGCGCTCCGCCTCATCCATGTAATGAGTCGACACCAGAACGGTCAGCCCGTCCGCCGCCATGTCGTGGATCAGGTCCCAGAACTCGCGGCGGGCCTTGGCGTCGACCCCCGCCGTGGGTTCGTCCAGCAGCAGCAGTTTCGGCCGGTGCAGGACGCAGGCGGCGAGTGCCAGGCGTTGCTTCCAGCCGCCCGATAACTCGCCCGCCAACTGGTCGGCGCGATCCGCCAGACCCATGCGGTCGATGATCGCGCGCACCGCCTCCCGCCGGTTGTCGAGGTCGTAGACGGCGGCGACGAAATCCAGATTCTCGGTGACGGTGAGATCGTCGTAGAAACTGAATCGTTGCGTCATGTAGCCGACCTGCAACCGGATCCGCGGCGCGTCGCGCAGGATGTCCAGGCCCAGACACGTGCCGCCGCCGCCATCCGGCTTCACCAGCCCGCACAGCATCCGGATCGTCGTGGTCTTGCCGCTGCCATTGGCACCGAGGAACCCGCAAATCTCTCCCGCTTTGACGGCCAGCGTGAGACCGTCGACAACCTTGCGCGATCCATAACTCTTGTGCAGATCGCGAACGTCGATGATCAGTTCGGCGATCATCGCGTTGCCTGGGGCCGGACTTCAACGGGAAGCCCAGGATTGAGCTGTATGGCGTGCTCGGGCGGCGGCGTGGCTTCGACCAGGAACACCAGCTTGGCCTTGCTCGACTCGCTGTAGATCAGCGGTGGGGTAAATTCCGCGTGCGGTGAAATGAACGAGATCGTGGCGGATAATCCCGCCGGACAGCCGTCGCATGCCAGCGCGACCGGATCGCCCTGATGCAGCGTCCCCAGCAACGGCTCCGGAACGAAAAACCGCACGAAGATATTCTCCGGCGGCAGCAGCGATACCACCCCCTGCCCAGAAGCCATCGTCTCGCCTGGACGGGCGAGCACATCCGCCACGCGCCCCCCGGCGGGCGCCCCCACACGGCGTTGCGCGAGCCGCCACTCGGCCATGTCCACCGCCGCCCGGAAGGCCTGGACGGTGGCCCGCTGCGCCTGGATCTCGCCCTCTCGCCCCATCGGGCCGCGCGCCTGTGCCAGTGCCGCCGTCAGCCCCTCGACCTTGGCCTGAGCCGACCGGTAATCGGCCCGCGACTGGTCCACGCTCTGCTTCGTGGCATAGCCTTTCGGGACCAGGAACTCGCCGCGATTCAGATCGGCGGCGACACGAACCAAGGTCGCGTTCGCATCCGCGAGATTGGCCTCGGCCTGCTGGATTTCGGTCGGCTTCGCGGCTTGCTGAAGATTGGCCAGTTGCTGCTCGGCCTGCGCGAGTTGCTGCCTCGCCTGGTCGCGCGCGGCGCGGTCAGCCGCGTCATCCTGAGTGAACAACAGCGCGTCCGCCGCGACCGTGTCGCCGCGCGCCACATTGACCGCGGTCAACAGGCCGGGCTGGGTTGGCCCGACCTTGACGAAGTCGGCCTCCGCGTAGCCTTGCCACATAATGGGCGGCGCCGCGCGATGGGACCACCACCACATGCCGCCGCCACCGGCCGCGATAAGCAGCACGACCGCCAGCCAAACGCGTCGGGTCACGTTACAGCGTCCTTCCGGACCAAGATCGTTCAGCCCAGGCCGCGGCAGGGCGGCTTGCGGCACCACGAGTTTCAGTTCATACTGAAATAGCTGGCATCATATGAAAGTCAATGCCTGTGGCGAAGCCCCGGCCCCGACCCGATCCGCGACAAATTCAGAACTGGGTCGAACGCGTGGCGGCCGCGTTCGCGCAGCATTTCGGCCTGCCGCCGATCACCGGACGCATCCTCGGCTGGCTGCTGATCTGCGATCCGCCCGAGCAATCGGCGGGCGAAATCGCCGACGCGATCGGTGCCAGCCGCGCCTCACTGACCACCAGCATGCGGTTGCTGACGGTGGGCGATCTGGTGCGCCGGCGCCATCGCCCGGGGGAACGCACCACGTATTTCCGCATCGACGACGACGCGTGGGAGAAGGTGATCAGGCAGCGGATCGTCGGTATGGCATCGTTACGCGAAATCACCGAGGATGCCATGGCGCTGATCGGACCCGACAGCGAGCGGGCGTCGCGCGTGAGGGCCGCGCACGCGTTCTTTGGCTGGCTGTCGGACGCGTTCGCCGCCAGGCGGCCGACGCGTGACGCCAGGCATTCGCCTGACCCCTTCCGCTATCGAGGGAGCCGCTGACCAAAGCATGACCGGGCGGTCTGGGCTGATCCCGGCGATGCCACGAACCGGCGTCGAAATACTTACGGAACGGTCATGTCCACCATACCGGTCGGTGACTCGTTTGTCCGTTCAAACGGTCAGCGGCAACAACGCGAAATAAGCGCCCAGAAGACCGGCGATGATCGCGACCGCCTCCAGATACGCGCGCATGATGCACCCCACCTCAGTTCGTGCTGAACCTACGCGAAAGGAGGTGCCAATGCTGTGTCCCGCATCACAGCCGCAACCATTTCATGACGGTCCGGAGGCAAGCCCCGGGGGCAGTGTTGACAGCCGGCTCGTGCGTTCTCACCCTCCGCTGAACGACGATGGGGTCACCACTCGTCCGTAAGGGAGGTCCGCCATGACGTTATCCATTCACCCGATCGATCCGGTTTCTCGCCCGTTCTTTGGCGGCGAGGCATCGGGTATCGACATCACGCAGCCGCTGACCAAGGAACAGGCGGCCGAGATCGAAAAGGGCATGGACGAATTCGGCGTCATGGTCTTCCACGACCAGCGCTTCACCGATGCAACCCAGATGGCGTTCTCGCGGAATTTCGGCGAGCTTGAACTCGCCACCAACAATCTGCGCGACAGCAAGGAACAGCGTCTCGGCCTGCATATCGCCGACATCTCCAACCTGGACGCCAACAACAACGTGCTCGCCCGGGAAAACCGCCGGCGGCTGTTCAGCCTTGGCACGCGGCTATGGCATTCCGACAGTTCCTTCAAGGTCGTGCCGGCCAAATACTCGCTGTTGTCGGCCCGCGTCATCCCGTCGAAGGACGGCAATACGGAATTCGCCGATATGCGCGCCGCTTATGACGCGCTTGACGATGCAACCAGAGCCGAGTGCGAGGGCCTGGTGTGCGAGCACAGTCAGTTGTTCTCTCGCGCGCAGATCGGCTTTGGCGACTTCACCGAGGCGGAGCGGCTTGCATTCGCGCCGGTCCAGCAGCGCCTCATTCGCACGCATCCGTCCACTGGGCGGAAATCGCTGTATCTTGCCTCGCACGCCGGAACGATCGTCGGGTGGCCGGTCCCGGAGGCCCGCGCCTTCCTGCGCGATCTGATCGAGCATGCGACGCAGCGGAAATTCGTCTACGCGCATGCGTGGAAACCATTCGATCTGGTGGTCTGGGACAATCAGGCGACCATGCACCGGTCGCGGCCCTTCGATGCGACACAGGTGCGGGACATGCATCGCACCACCGTGGCGGGCACCCGCTCGACCATGGCGGAGGCGGCGTAGGGCGCGATGCCAATTCGTCGTCCTCGGGTTCGACCCTGCAAGAGTCACACTTCCTGAGTCCGCCCGGATCCAGGTGCTGCCGGCCAGAAGGTCGCAATTGTGCGGTCCGCGTCGGGCCGCCCACGCGATGCCTGGGTCGAGCCCTGTGGCATGCACACATCGTTGGGCTGAACCGTCACTATACTCCGGTGTTGGGACGGGGGCGCCAGGATCTCGGCAATTAAGTATTCCAACACGGAGAAGACAGGGAAAAGACAGGGATTTTCACGGAAAAGGAAAGTGCGGCGCCTCGTGCGGACGTTCGATCATACATCGCTCGAAGCATTCAGAATTCTTGCCTTTCC
>CALFNB010000204.1 GCA_937902425.1 uncultured Acetobacteraceae bacterium
AGGCGCCCCACATCGGCTTGCCCCACAGGCTGCCGGTCGCCAGGCACAGCGCGGTAAATCCGGCGCCCACAGGCCCGATCTCCACCGCCGCGAGGTCCGCCAGCGGATGCCGCCACACCAGTGACAGCAACGAGCAGAGCGCCAGACCAAAATACCCCGACGAGGCCAGCCACGCCGACGGCACGTGCACGTACATGATCCGCACCGCGTCGCCCTGCTGCCAGTCGGCCGGCGCGAAGCACAACCCCCACGCCAGACCGGTGACCGTCAACACGACCGCTGGGATCGCGAGCCATGGCAGCACGACCTCGGACAGCCGCAGGAAACGGCCTGGATTGGCGAATCGGTGCAGCGACGACCCGGCCGGAGGCGCCACCTCGCCAATCGGCCCAGTACCCGGGGCCGCATCGAGCGGGTGTACGCTCATGGCGATGTCCCACCGCCCGCGGAACCCGCGCGCCGATCCGTCCGCGCCGCGCCAGCGACAACGCGCGCCGGAGGGCTGGCGGTTGGGGCCGAAAAAATCATGCCCCCCATGTAGTCGATCTCCATTCCCGATTGAAGCATTACCATGATTGCCTACAATGCCGCGCCAAGGGCCCGCCGAACCGGGCCACCATCAAGGGCGAGCGCCACATGCGGTATTGGCTGGTGAAATCGGAGCCGGACGCGTTCTCCTGGGACCAGCAGGTGGCGAACGGCGTCGAGCCATGGACCGGCGTGCGCAACCACACGGCCAAACTGAACCTCAAAGCCATGAAGCAAGGCGACCTCGCATTTTTCTACCACTCCAACGTCGGCAAAGAGATCGTCGGCGTTGTCGAGGTCGCGCGGGAGGCCTATCCCGATCCGACCGCCGAAAAAGGCGACTGGGTCTCCGTCGATATGAAAGCTGTTTCGCCGGTCCCGAAGCCTGTGTCATTGACCACGATCAAGGCCGAGCCCGCGTTGGCCGGGATACCGTTGATCCGGCAGTCGCGACTCTCGGTGATGGAACTGAGCCCTGAGCATTGGAAACTGATAAGCAGGATGGGTGGATGGAATCGCTGATACATCATGAGGCCCGCGCGCTGTGCCGTGTCGACGAGATCGCGGATGGCGATGCCAAGGGGTTTCCTCCGGCGCCCGGCGGGTTCAGCGGGCTGGTGGCGTGGCGCCAGGGGGATCAGGTGCGGGTCTACGTCAATTCGTGCCCGCATATCGGCACGCCGCTCGACTGGTTGCCCGACCGCTTCATGTCGAGGGACGCCAAATATATCATCTGCGCCACGCACGGGGCCGCTTTCGCGCCAACCACCGGCGAGTGCCTGCTGGGTCCGTGCAAAGGCGATTATCTGGATGCCGTGAAGACCGAAATCCGGGACGGTGTTATCTATGTTCCCGGCGATGCCGGGTTATAACTGTCCCCTGGGCGATGCCGGGTTATAACTGTCCCCTGGGCGATGCCGGGTTATGGCTGTCCCCTGGGTGATGCCGGGTTATAGCTGTTCTCTGGGCGATGCCCGGTTATGGCAGTACCCTGGATGATACCGGATTGTGGCGGCGCCGCGGGTGCCGGCGGGTTGTGACGACCAACGACGAACGGGAAAGGAATTCCTCCGATGCCTGGCACCCACCCCTCCGGAGACCAGCTCTTCCCGGTGCGCGCGGACTTCGCGACGCGCGCTTATGTCGATCAGGCGGGCTACCGCGCGCGATATGAGCGTGCCGCCCGCGACCCAAACGGGTACTGGGCTGAAGAAGCCAAACGCATCGCCTGGATGAAGCCGCCGACGAAGATCAAGGACACGACCTTCAGTGGCGATGTCTCGATCAAGTGGTTCGAGGATGGGACGCTGAACGCCTCGGTCTCCTGCCTCGACCGGCATTTGGCGACACGCGGCGACCAGACGGCGATCATCTGGGAAAGCGACGACCCCAACGTCAGCGAGCACGTGACCTATCGCCAGTTGCACGAGAAAGTCTGCCGACTCGCCAACGCGATGCGCGGTCTGGGTGTGAAGAAGGGCGATGTGGTCACGATCTATCTGCCGATGGTCGTGGAAGCGGCGGTCGCCATGCTGGCCTGCGCCCGTATCGGCGCGATCCACTCTGTCGTGTTCGGCGGATTTTCGCCCGACAGTCTCGCCAATCGCATCCAGGACTGCGGTTCCAAACTGCTGATCACCGCGGACGAGGGACGCCGCGGCGGGCGCAAGGTGCCATTGAAGACCAATGCCGACGAGGCACTGAAAATCTGCCCGACGGTGACCGACGTGATCGTCGTCAAAGTCACCGGCGGCGCGACCACGATGCAAAGCGGGCGCGACCACGACCATGCCGCGTTATGCGCCGCCGCCTCGGCCGATTGCCCGCCCGCCGAAATGAACGCCGAAGACCCGCTGTTCATCCTCTACACGTCCGGCAGCACCGGCAAACCCAAGGGCGTGCTGCACACCACCGGCGGCTACATGGTGTGGGCCGCGTACACGCACGAGCTGGTGTTCGATTACCACCAGGGCGACGTTTTCTGGTGCACCGCCGATGTCGGCTGGGTTACCGGCCATACCTATATCGTGTACGGCCCGCTGGCGAACGGCGCCACGACACTGATGTTCGAGGGCGTGCCGAATTACCCCGACAGCAGCCGGTTCTGGCAGGTCGTCGACAAGCACCAGGTCAACATCTTCTACACCGCGCCCACCGCGATCCGCGCTTTGATGCGCGACGGCGAAGGGCCGGTGAAGAAGACCTCGCGCAAGTCGCTGCGGCTGCTTGGCAGCGTCGGCGAGCCGATCAATCCCGAAGCCTGGCTCTGGTATCACCGCGTTGTCGGCGACCACCGTTGCCCGATTGTCGATACCTGGTGGCAGACCGAGACCGGCGGCATCCTGATCACCCCGCTGCCCGGCGCCACCGCGTTGAAGCCTGGCTCCGCCACTCTGCCGCTGCCCGGCGTGCGTCCGCTGATCGTCGATGGCGACGGCAACGAACTGCACGGCGCGACCGAGGGCAATCTGTGTTTGTCCGACTCGTGGCCCGGTCAGATGCGCACCGTGTACGGCGACCATGAGCGGTTCAGGCTGACGTATTTCTCGACCTTCAAAGGGCTGTATTTCACCGGCGACGGCGCGCGCCGCGACGCGGACGGGTATTACTGGATCACCGGCCGGGTCGATGACGTGATCAACGTCTCCGGCCACCGCATGGGCACCGCCGAGGTGGAGAGTGCCCTCGTCGCGCATCCGAAAGTCGCCGAGGCGGCCGTCGTCGGCTTCCCGCACGAAATCAAGGGTCAGGGCATCTACGCCTATGTCACGCTCAATATGGGCGAGGAACCGACCGAGGCTTTGCGTCGCGAACTCGTCGGCTGGGTGCGCAAGGAGATCGGGCCGATCGCGTCGCCGGATGTCATCCAGTGGGCGCCGGGCCTGCCGAAAACGCGCAGCGGCAAGATCATGCGGCGAATCCTGCGCAAGATCGCCGCCAATGAGACGGACAATCTCGGCGATACCTCGACGCTCGCCGATCCGGGCGTGGTGACTGACCTTGTAACGAATCGTGCCGAAAGCTGAGCGATGCGCATGCGGCGGGAGGAGCCCTGTGAGACCATCACCGTAACGGTCACGTTCCTGCGCATGGACAGTCCGCCGATAAACCGCGCACCGGCGATGCCCTGGGCCTCGCGCACTGAACGGGTGATGCGGCCGACGGTTGGGTTCTACCGGTATCTGTACAACACCGTCGGTGCCGATTATGTCTGGTGGCTGCGCCGGATCATGCCGGATGCCGATCTGGCACGGCTGCTGGACGATCCATCGCTGGAAGTTCACGTGCTGTATAAGGACGGTGAGCCGGCCGGCTTTTTCGAACTGGACGCGCGCTACGGCACCAGCGTCAACCTGAGCTATTTCGGCCTGATGCCGCATATGATCGGCACCGGTGCGGGACCTGGTTTTCTGCGTCAGGCGGTCGATGCCGCGTGGCGGAACGGGCCGCGGACAGTCACGGTCAACACCTGCACCGCCGATCATCCGCGGGCGTTGCCGAATTACCTGCTCGCGGGGTTCAAGCCGTTGCGCGCGGTGCAGGAGATCTGGGACGTGCCGATGCATCTGGGGATGCGAATTCCGGCGCATCTGCGGGTTTGATTTGTTCACCGTAACGGCCCGGCCTGGCCATGACGCAATCAGGCGGAACCAGCACGTCCATTTCGCTGGCTGGTCCGACAGTTGAATTTCGCCCGCATGACTCCTGAGCCACTGGCGCTCTACATCCACTGGCCGTTCTGCCTGTCTCGCTGTCCGTATTGCGACTTCAACGCGCATGTCCGGGATGTCATTCCACAGCGGCGATTCCGCGACGCCTTGCGCCGCGAGCTCGCCTGGGAAGCGGAACGGCTCGGCCGGCGTTCGTTACGGTCGATCTTCTTTGGCGGTGGCACACCCAGTTTGATGGAACCGGAAACGGTGGCGCTGCTGCTGGAAGATGCGCGGGCGATGTTTGATATCTCCGGCGACCTGGAAGTCACGCTGGAGGCCAATCCAACCAGTATCGAAACATCCCGGCTGGCCGCGCTGCGCGACGCCGGGGTCAACCGCATCTCGATCGGTATTCAGAGTCTGGAGCCCGAACCGCTCGCGATGCTCGGCCGTCGGCATTCCGTGGCGCAGGCGATCGCCGCGCTGGAGATCGCGCGCAAGCTGTTCCCGCGGGTATCGTTCGATCTGATCTATGCGCGTCCTGGTCAAAGCATCGCCGCGTGGCGGTCGGAGTTACGGCACGCGCTGGATCTGGTCGCGGATCACCTGTCGCTGTATCAGTTGACCATCGAACCCGGAACGAAGTTCGAGGCGCTGCACCGAAGCGGTGAGATCGTTTTGCCGGAACCAGACCTCGCCGCCGCGCTATACGACGCGACCGCCGAGGAAGCCGCTCGATTCGGCCTGCTGCCTTACGAGATTTCCAATTACGCGAAGCCCGGCGCCGAGAGCCGGCATAATCTGCGGTATTGGCGCTATGGCGATTACGCCGGCATCGGTCCTGGCGCGCATGGCCGCCTTACGCTGGACGGTCGCCTCGTCGCCACCCGCCGCCACCGGGCACCCGAGCCATGGGCGGACCTGGTGGAACGAAGCGGTCATGGAATGACTGAACAAACCGCGCTGCGGCCTGAGGAAATGGTGCGTGAGATGCTGTTGATGGGACTGCGTCTGACGGAGGGCGTGTCAGCCGACCGGTTCCTCACGCGGACCGGCCGTACGCTGGCCAGCGCGGTCGATGCCGATGCGTTACGGCGGGCCGCGGAGGAAGGCTATGTCACCTGGCACGATGGGCGGTTGACCGCGACCCAGGAGGGGCGGCGGCGATTGGACGCGCTGTTGCCGTATCTGGTGATCTGATCGTCAATGGATTGGTTCGGGGGGGATTGGTTTGGGGGGGATCGACCGCCGCCGGCCGGTGACCTCACAATCACACCGCGTTCTTCCCACCATACCTCCGAACGCGCAGGTCCGCCTGCTCCTTATGACCAGCGAAATTCTCGATCGCGCAGAGCCGGGAACAGTATTCGCCGATCATCGCGGTCGCCTCGGGCGTCACCTGCTGATACGTCACGGTCTTGAGGAATTTCCCGACCCACAACCCACCAGTGTAGCGCGCCGCCCGCTTCGTCGGCAGCGTGTGGTTGGTGCCAATCACCTTGTCGCCATAAGCGACATTGGTCTCCTTGCCAAGGAACAACGAACCGTAATTCGTCAGCCGGTCGAGGAACCATCGCGGATCGCGCGTCATCACCTGCACATGCTCCGAGGCGATCCGATCGGCTTCCGCGACCAGTTCGTCGTCGGTGTCGCACAGGATTACCTGACCGAAATCGCGCCATGCCGCGCCGGCGATCTCGGCGGTGGCCAGCACGGACAACTGGCGTTGGACTTCCGCTTCGATCCCGTCCGCGATGCGTTGCGATGTCGTCAGCAGAATGGCGGGCGAGGTCGGCCCATGCTCGGCCTGGCCCAACAGGTCGGTGGCGCAAATCTCGGCATCCGCGGTGTCGTCGGCGATGATCAACGTCTCCGTCGGACCGGCCAGTAAATCGATCCCAACCCGCCCAAACAATTGCCGTTTCGCCTCCGCCACGAACGCGTTGCCCGGTCCGACCAGCATGTCCACCGGAGGAACCGAGCCGGTGCCAAGCGCCATCATCGCCACCGCCTGAATGCCGCCGAGCAAATAAATTTCATCCGCTCCGGCGAGATGCATCGCGGCCACCGTCGCGGCGGGCGGCACGCCGTTCAATGGCGGTGTGCAGGCGGCGACTCGTTTCACTCCCGCGACCTTGGCGGTCAGCACCGACATATGCGCGGACGCGACCATCGGATAGCGGCCGCCCGGCACGTAACAGCCGACGCTCGACACCGGAATGTTCTTGTGGCCAAGCCGAATGCCGGGCAGCGTTTCGACCTCGATATCGCGCAGTGCCGCCTTCTGCGCTTCCGCGAATCGCCTGATCTGGGTCTGCGCGAATTTTATATCCTCAATCACCTGGGCTGGCAGAGTCGCGATCAGATCGTGGATCTCAGCGTCGCTCAGACGGAACGACGCGGGCTCCCACTTGTCGAACTTCGCCGACAGCTCCCGCACCGCGACGTCACCGCGGGCGGCGATGTCATCGAGGATCGCCTCCACCGTTTGGCGCACCTTGCGGTCGGCCTCGGTCTTTTCCGCGTCCGTCGCGCCTCGTTTCAATATCCGAATCATGTCGTTTCACTCCGCCGTCCAGCCGCCATCCACCACCAACGCCGTTCCGGTGATCAGCGCCGCCGCATCCGATGCGAGGAACACGACCGCGCCCATCAGATCCTCGACCGTGCCGAGGCGTCCCAGCTTGATGCGCCTGATCACGTCGTCGTGGAACGCGCGGTCGTTCCAGAACGGACGCGTCAGCGGCGTATCGATGAAGGTGGGACCAATCGAGTTCACCCTGATCCCCAGCGGCGCGAGATCGATCGCCATCGCTTTGGTCAGCCCCTCGATGCCGTGCTTGGTCATGCAATACACCGTGCGGCGCTGACCGCCGACGTGGCCCATTTGTGACGATATATGAATGATGGAGCCCTTGACCCCCGCCTCCGCCATGCGCCGCGCCACCGCCTGCGCGGCGAAGAACGCGGCGCGCAGGTTGAGGGTCGTGATGGCATCGTAATCGTCCTCGGTCACCTCCAGGAACGGCCGCGGCCGGTTGGTGCCGGCGTTGTTCACCAGGATGTCGAACGCGGGTCGCACCGAGATCGCGGCACTGACGGCGGCGGTATCGGTAACGTCGAGCACCAGCGGCTCGGCGCTGCCGCCCTCGGCGCGGATTTCGGCGGCGGCGGCTTCAATCTCCGCCGCGGTGCGCGCCACCAGCACGACATGCGCGCCGGCCTGACCCAGGGCGGCCGCCGCGGCGAGGCCAATGCCACGACCGGCGCCGGTGACCAGGGCGCGGCGGCCGTCGAGCCGCAGTGAAGGAGTGCGGGGCAGAACCATGCTTTTCCGTTCCGAAGCCGATCAATACAGGCCTGGGTATCGCGTTACCGCCGCGGCGGGAAGATGCGAACCCCACGGTCACCCCTCACGCGTTCGGCCACAACCGTGGCGTCGCGCCCTCGAAGCCGATTAATACCAACGGCCCTTGTCATTGACTCCTCTAGATCGGGAAAAATGACGTGTTTTCAATGCGCTGACGCACCTTCCAGGAGTCGGTTTCTCGGGCCGTTGGTATAAGTCGCGGTAGAACGGCGACCGCGCCCGCAAGGTCGTCGACGAAAAGCGACGTCAACAGGATACCGCTGACGCGAGGCATCACGGGCCCTCCATCCGGACGGCCTGACCTT
>CALFNB010000205.1 GCA_937902425.1 uncultured Acetobacteraceae bacterium
TCAGAATCAATGCGGATTCCCAGGATGCGCGATTCCCGCCCATCTTCGCCACGCGACGCCGCCAAAGTGCTAGGCCTGGGGTCGCGACCAACTCCATCGCCAAAGCCGCGACCATCGCCGGCGATGGAACTCCGAGCACCACGACACATGCCAGCGACCGAAAGCGCGCCGAGGGGCTGATCGAACCACGGCCTGCCTTATGCCGTTCACACCGTCAGGAGGTTGGTGCTTCCTGAGTTGCGAAGGTCAGCCCCTGATACAGGTCCACGAGTGGCAGAGTGACGTCGATCCCAGGCAGGACCAGTTCCCCGTCTGTATGAGCGCTGGCGATCCAGGCGCCACCTGGTTCGCGCTGGAACAATGTGGCGGCCATCGCGGTCTGCTCAAGCAGAAGGTAACAGCGCAGCGACGGCACGGCGGCGTAATCGATCAGCTTTGCCACACGGTCGGTAACGGCGGTGTCGTCTGACAGCACCTCGAAGATTGCCACCGCGTCGGTCAACGTCCGGGTAGTCTGGTCGAGCGAACCCGCGATGACCACGACATCCGGGTAGCGGATGCGGATGCCGATTCCGAGCCGCATTTCGTGCACGGCCCGGCAGGGAAGGTGGATCAGAAGCCGGGCCAAAAGCACCCGCAGGTTGAAGACGATGTCCTGGTGCGCCAGGGTCCCGCCGGTCATCGGGACCACGTTCCGTCCATCGAACTCATATTTGCCTTCCTGCTGGTCTTCCCAGGCAAGGAAGGTTTCCGTGGTCCATGGCCGGTCGAGCACTGTGTCCATGGATGGGACGGTAGCCGGGTTTGGCGGTGCGCGTCGAATCCTGGTTGGTCCGGCGAAGGTCATCTCAGGCGGCGGGCCATGTCGATTGGTCAGCGGTGATTCCGCTGAAGACCGCGACCTCGACGTCGTCAGGGCAGCCTGTGCACATCTGCTGTTCGCGCCACGCGATACCGCCAAAGCGCGAGGCCCGGCGGCACCTGCGCCAACAGGGACCAGGCTGGCAATCGCCACGGCGACCCGCGGGAAGCGCCGTTCCACTCCGCCCGCTTTCAGCGCGGTTTACCGGACCTGCCGGTGATACTCTCGATTCGGCATCATATCGGTGGCGGACGCCATCCGGTTTGACAAATTGAAGAACGCGACCGTTTCCGCGAGGTCGAAAATGTCGTCGTTGGTCAGCCCCACCGCGCGCAATTCCTCGCGGTCGGCGTCGTCGATCAAATGCGGTGTCGTGGTCAGCTTCCAGGTGAAATCCAGCATCGCGCGTTGCCGTGCATCCAGCTTCGCGACGCGGTGGTTCAGTGCCATCATCTCACCCAGTTCAGGATCGCCTGACAGGGCGCGGACGGCGGCGCCGTGCGCGACGAGGCAGTAGTAGCACCGGTTCGCCGACGAGACGACAACGGCGATCATCTCCCGTTCCAGCTTCGACAGGCCGGAGTCCGACAGCATGATCTCGTTGTACATCGCCATGAAGTTGCGTAACCGCTTCGGCTTCAGGCTGTAGGTGCTGAACACATTCGGCACGAAACCGAGCTTGTCCGCGCACTTCTTCCAGATCACCTGAAGGTCTTCGTCGAGACCGGATGCGTCGGGAACGCCAAGCGCGGAGATGTGGTCAGGTTGCGGCATCAATCATAAACCTCCGGATTGATCGTATTCTCCTTGTTCGGTGTCCCATCCAGCACGCTCAGGATATTGCGCGCCGTCGCCACCGCCATCGCCGCCACGGCCTCCACCGTCACGCCGGCCATATGCGGCGACGAAATGACGTTGTTCAGCTTCAGCAACGGATTGTCGGGCGGCGTTGGCTCCACGTCGAACACGTCCAGACCGGCGCCGGCGATATGACCACTGACCAGCGCCGCGTGCAGGTCCGGCTCGTTGATGATCCCGCCGCGCGCGGTGTTGACGATGAACGCGCCCTTTTTCATCCTCGCCAGCCGCGCCGCGTTGAACATCCCGATTGTCTCGGGGTTCTTCGGACAGTGGATCGAGACGAAATCCACCCGCGCCAGCGCCGCGTCGAGATCGGGCGCCGGCTGGCACCCCGCCGCGATGATTTTCGCTTGATCCATATACGGATCATGGATCAAAACGTGCATGTCGAACGCGAGACAGCGCCTCGCCTGGCGGGTGCCGATCCGGCCGAATCCGACGATCAGCACGGTTTTGCCGGACATCTCCATCGGCAGCCCGCCATGACGGTCTCCCCAGCGGCCTTCGCGCACCAGGCCGTCCAGTGCCGCATGCTTCTTGGCCAGTGCGATCATCAGATGAAACGCCTGCTCCGCCACGCTGGTGGAGTTCGCGGTCCCCGCCGTCATCAACGGCACTTTCCGGGCGGTCAGCGCCGGGACCTCGACCGCGTCGTAACCGACGCCGATCCGCGCCACGACCTGCATCGCGGGTGAGCCGTTCATTTCGGTCTGCTTATATGGCGTGCCGGACAACGCGATGCCGGCGCAATCCGCCAGCAGCGGCAACAGGTCCGCCTGGCCGATCCCGGCCGGGTACATCACCGTTTCGATGTCGTCGCGCGCGCGGACGATATCGATCCCCTGCTGTCCCATCGTATGTGGCAGCATCACTTCGCGCTTGTTGGTAGCCATGGTCGCGTTTCCTCAAAGCCGGCGTTGCAGATTGGCGATATAGCCGCGGTTGTGGGTCGGCGCCAGGTGCACCTCGTTCATCACCACGTGCTTCGGCAGGCCGGCGATATAACGGATCAGGTCGCCGCAATCCGCCGGCTGCACCATTTTCGCACGCACCTCGGGGCCGACCGGATTGGGGCGCTGATCGAGGATCGGCGTCGCCACCTCCCCCGGCAGGAACACGGTGGAGCGGATGCCGTTGACGCATTCCTCCATGTTCAGGCCGTGACTCATCGCGACGATGCCGTGCTTCGCGGCGACATAGATCGGACCGCTGACGCCGCCGATGAACCGCCCGGCCATCGACGCGGTGTGGATGATCAATCCGTCCTGTTGCGAGCGCATGAACGGCAACGCCACGGTGACGCAATACAGCGCGGCGGTGAGGTTGCCGTTGACCATCGTGTCGATGCTCTCGGGCGTCAGCTTGTCCCAGTGCCGGTCAACGATGTTCACGCCGGCGTTGTTCACCAGGATGTCCAGCCGGTTGAACGTCGTGGCGATATAGGCGCCGACGTGGCGGACCTGGTCCTTGTCCGTCAGATCGGCCGGCTGCACATGCGCCTGACCCGCGGCGTTGTGGATGCGGCGGGCCACGTCGTCCAGTTTCGCGCGCGTGCGGCCGGTCAGGATGACGGTCGCGCCATCCTCGGCCAGCGCCAGAGCGGCGGCCTCGCCGATGCCGCTGCCGGCCCCGGTGATCCAGGCGATTTTTCCCGCGAGATTGGCCACCGGCGGTTTCCTCCGTGTTCAGATGCGGCGGCATTCAACGGGAGCGGCAACGGGAGAGCAACCCCTCTGGCTTCCCCCTCTGGCTTTCCCCCGCGCCATCAGCCACATTGGGCCCAGGGGCAACGTCGCAAGCGTGAATCATGGATATATCGTTCGACCTTCTGGGCAATGCCCTGGTCTCTGGCCTGTTGCTCGGAGGCTTCTACGCGTCCGTCACCATCGGGATTTCGATCTCGTTCGGTATGCTCGACATCGTCAACATCGCCCACCCGGCGTTCATCCTGCTGGGTTCGTATATCGCCTACATCATGAACAGCAATTACGGCTTCGATCCGATCCTGGTCTCGATCGTGGCGACGCCGGCGTTCTACTTTCTGGGTGTCGCCATCTACCATGTCTACGACGTTTCCTTTGAACGCCGAGGCGACACCGCGCTGCGCGGCCTGGCGTTTTTCTTCGGACTGCTGTTCATCACCGAGGTCTCGCTGACCCTGATTTTCGGCGTCGATTATCGCCTCGTCGATGCGATCTATATCGGCCCGACGCTCCACTTCGGCGTCATCGATTTGCCGTTGCGGCTGCTGGTGCCGGCGCTGGTATCGGTCGCGATGATGGGCATCCTGCAACTTTATTTGTCACGCACTTTCATCGGCCGGGCGGTGCAGGCGGTAGCCCAGGACCCGTTGGCGCTGAGGTTGATGGCGGCTGATCCGAGCCGGATCAAACGCATCGCTTTCGGTCTGTCGATCGCCACCGCCTCGGTCGCCGGCGCGATCCTGATCATCATTCAACCGATCGAGCCTTCGGTCGGGCGCGATTATATCGGGCGGATATTCGCGATTTGTGTGCTCGGCGGGATGGGCAGCTTCGCCGGGACATTGGTGGCGGCGATCATCCTCGGTGTCATGGAGAACCTGACAGCCACTTTCTTCGGTCCCTCCTGGGCGCCCGCCGTGGCGTTCGGTTTCCTGCTGCTGACCCTGGCGTTCCGGCCCAGTGGCATTTTTGGGCGGGCGTAAATGAAGAATTCGATTTTCGTGCTGTGGCTGATCGTGGCCGCGCTGCTGACGTTCGTGGCGGCCCGGTTGATCGACAATGCGTATTTCTACTTCGCCGGATACGTCGTGCTGCAATACATCGCGCTGGCGACGGCGTGGAACATCCTTGGCGGCTACACGGGTTACGTGAACTTCGGCATCCCGGCGTTCATCGCGCTGGGTGCTTACAGCACCGTCGTGCTGCATAAACTGACCAGCCTGCCGCTGATCGTGATGATGCTGGTCGGCGGCATCGTTTCAGGCCTCGTGGGGGTCGGCACCGGATATTTGACATTGCGGCTGCGCGGCACGTTCTTTTCGATCGCCACCCTGGCGATGGCCGTCGTGATGCAAACCCTCGTCACCAACTGGGCTTTTGTCGGCGGCTCCCGCGGCGCGTACATCATTCGTCCGGCGACGGTGCAGTACCTTGGCATCGACTACATCCAGTATCTGTTCCTGATGATGCTGGGTTTGTGCGTGCTGACCGTGGGTGTGGCGCGGGCAATTGAAAAATCGCGCCTCGGCTACGGCTTCGCAACCATTCGCGACGACGAACTCGCGGCCGAGGCATCCGGCGTGCCGACCCTGCGGTTGAAGCTGATCGCGACCGGTTTGTCCGGCGGGTTCATGGGCATGGCGGGGGCGCCGTTGCCGTATTACGTGACCTATCTCGACCCGGCCTCGGCGTTCAGCCTGAGTTACGCTGTCAATACGATCGCCATGCCGCTGATTGGCGGCACCTCCAGTTGGCTCGGCCCGATCCTGGGCGCCATCCTTCTGGGCACGCTGCAACAGGTGGCGACGGTCACCATTTCGTCGGCGCTGTCGCTGCTGATCGTCGGCGTCATGCTGGTGGTGTTCGTGGTGGCGGCGCCGAAAGGCATCATCGGGTGGTTCTGGAAATGAGTGCCGCGCCTGGTATCACACCGCCCATTCTCCAGATTTCCGGTCTGGGCAAACGCTTCGGCGGCTTCGTGGCACTGGCCGACATCGAACTCGAGGTCGGACGCGGTGAGCGCCTTGGCCTGATCGGTCCCAACGGCTCGGGCAAAAGCACGCTTGTCAATTGCCTGTGCGGTACGTTGCGTAATGAATCCGGCTCCGTCCGGTTTGAGGGCAAGGTGCTGGATGGCGCGCCGGCGCATCAGCGAACGCGCGCCGGCCTCGCGCGAACGTTTCAGTTGCCACGCCCGTTCGGCACGCTGACCCTGGCGGAGAATCTCCGCATCCCGATCCTTTATGCGGTGCAGTCGCGTGACGGACGGGCGGCGGCGGATATCGACCGGCGCTGCGTGGCGTTGCTGGAAACCGTCGGCCTGGCTGATAAGGCGGCGCGACTGCCGAAGGACCTGACGCAGATCGAAATGCGCAAGCTGGAACTCGCCCGCGCCATGGCGGCGGAGCCTCGCCTGCTGATCGCCGACGAGGCGATGGCGGGTTTGTCGCATGGCGAAGTGGATGACATTCTGGCGCTGCTGGTCCGGCTGAATGAGGAACAAGGCATCACCATCATTTTGATCGAGCATATCATGCGGGCGGTTCTGTCATTTTCTCAAAGACTCGTGGTGCTGGTCGCGGGACGCAAGATCGCCGACGGCGACCCGCGCGACGTGGTAAGGCAGGACGATGTCGTGGCGGCGTATCTTGGCAGCTAGTCTCAGCATCGCCGGCCTGGATGCCGGGTACGGCGCCGTCAGCGTGTTGCACGGCGTGACGCTGGACGTGCGCGAAGGCGAGACGGTGGCGCTGTTGGGCACCAACGGCAACGGCAAGTCGACATTGATGAAATGCATCATGGGCATGGTGCGGCCGTCCGCCGGTTCGATCGAGGTCGAGATCGATGGCGCGCGGTGCAATCTTGTCGGGATGACAACCGAGGCGATCGTCGATCTGGGGATCGGGTTCGTGCCCGAAGGGCGCCGGTTGTTTCCTCGCCTGACAGTGACCGAAAATTTGCTGATGGGTGCGTTTCGCAAGGTGGCGCGCGCCTCGATCGACCGCAACCTGGCGTTTTGTTTCGAGTTGTTCCCGAGACTGGCGGAGCGGCGCAAGCAACTCGCGGGGTCCATGAGCGGCGGCGAGCAGCAGATGCTGGCTCTGGCGCGGGCATTGATGTCGGCGCCGAAACTGCTGCTGATCGACGAACCGAGTGTGGGACTGGCACCGTTGCTGGTGGCCCGGACGATCGACAGCATTAAGACGCTGAAAGAAGGGTATCAGCTGTCTGTGCTTATGGCGGAACAGAACTTTACCCAGGCGATCCGGATCGCTGACCGCGGCTATGTGATCGTGCACGGGCGCATTGAATTCGAAGGCGCATCGGCGGAGGATTTGAACAACAACGATATCATTCGGGAACTTTATCTGGGCGCGTGAGTTGCGTCCGCCGCCCGACCGGGTTTTAGCCTGCTCGCGTGAGCGGCGTTCAATCGCCAGCCAGTCCGCGCGCCGCCACGACGGCGCCACGCCACGTAAGGTTCGCATTACGGCGCCGTCCGGCCCCGATCGCGACCGGCGGCGCCCATGGACATACCAAACGGACAAACGTCCGAAGGCTTATTGTCGCTGTTCGACAGCGCTCCACTCAACCGCCGTTACTGGACATTTCCGTCTGGCCCGCGACCTCCTTCTTCCCGCCAGCCTGACGGGATTGCTTCGCTTCCAGTACGAAGCAACGTTTTTTGTATAGGTCGATTCGCCCGGTTCCTGTTGTTCCGTCGAGCGCGGGTTCTTTCACGGCTCGCTCAAAAACGTAGTCGTTTTCTTCAGTCGCCGCCGACGCGGGCTCTGGTCGAGGGACGCCGATCGCGTCGCACAATTCGGACAGGAACAGCGCATGGTTGGCGCGTTCCTGTCCGCCCGTCCGCCCTGGCCAGCGGGCGATGAACTGCTCGACTGGTTCGCCGGCGTTGTTCATTACGTCTCTCAAATGACCCACATGGTCCGCGACGGTAGGCGCTGGAGTCCACGACGGTAAAGAGGTGCGGTCGCAAATTACATGCGATGGCTGTATTCGCCGGAACCGCGTCTACCGCAGCACCGCCCCCGTCGCTTTCGCCACCGCCGCGATCACCTTCTGCCCGGAAGTCTCGATTTCCGCATCGGTCAGGGTGCGCTCGCGCGGCTGGAACACCACCTCGATCGCCAGCGACTTCTTGCCCTCGGGCAGCTTGTCGCCTTCATAGACGTCGAACAGCGCCACGCCCGCGATCAGATTGCGCTCGGCGCCGCGGGCCGCGCGCAGCACCGTGTCGGCGGTGACGGCCGAGTCCACCAGGAACGCGAAGTCGCGCCGCAGCGGCTGGAACGCAGGCAAATCGGGCGCCGACCTGCGGCGGCGTTTCGGTTCCGCGACCGCGTCCAGATTGAGTTCGAACGCCACCGCCGGGCCGGTCAGCCCAATCGCCGCGAGCACCCGCGGATGCACTTCCCCGAACGACCCGAGCACCGTCTTCGGCCCCTGACACACCATGCCGGAGCGGCCGGGATGGTAGAAGCCCGGCGCATCCGGTGTGACCATCAGCGCCTCCAGCGGCACGCCAGCCGCCGCCATGACCGCCCACAGGTCGCCTTTGGCGTCCATCGCGTCCACACCCCGCGCGGGCGCTATCCAGGACCGCGAAGTGGCGCCGGCTCGCAGGCCCGCCGCCGTCTGGCATTGCCCATGTTCGGCGTCGGTACGGAACGCCGGCCCGACCTCGAACAGTGCCTGATCGGGGTACCCGCGCGCCGCGTTGCGTTGCGCCGCCAAGGCCAGCGTCGCGATCGCGGTCGGCCGCAACTGGTCCAGGTCGGCCGCGATCGGATTGGACAGCCGCAGCGGGTCCGGCGTGGGGCCGAACAACGCCGCCTCCGCCGTCGCCATGAAGCTGAACGTCACGCACTCCACCAGGCCCTGCGCCGCCAGCGTCCGCCGCGCCAGCGCCGTGCGTTGCTGCTTCGAGGTCAGCGTCGCCAGCGGCACCGGCGCCATCCGCGGCAGCGACACCGGCGGCACCGCGTCGAGGCCTTTGAGGCGCAGCACTTCCTCGACCAGGTCGGCTTCCGGTTCGATCGCCGCGCAGCCTTCGGTCACCCGCGCCACGACCTCGGGCGCCAGCGTCGGCGACAGATCGAGCACCGCGGGCGCGTTGATATCGTTACGCCACGAGGGCACCGCGACCGTTACTTGCTCAGTATCGCGCGCCCGCACGGTGAACCCCAGTCGTTCCAGGGACGCAACCGCTTCATCGGCGGAGATGTCCGATCCGCCCAGTCCGGCGATGCGGGAAAAGCGCATGGTGGCGTCACGTTGCCAGGCGGGCTCGGCGCCGGCCGCCGCGACCGGTCCAGGCACGCCATCGCCGTAGCGGCTTCAACCGCGTCGGGCATCAGCGCCGGGTCGAGGCCGCGTTCGAAGCGTTGCCGCGCGTCGGACACGATCTGATGCCGCCGTCCGGTCAGCGCGATCCGCACCGGATCGAACAGCGCGCATTCGACGAACACGGTGCGCGTCGTTTCATCGCAGCCGGTGGCCTCGCCGCCGATCACTCCGGCGATCGATAGCACGCCGGCCGCGTCGCAGATCGCGCAGTCCTCGGGGTCGACCACGTAGTCGCGACCGTTGAGCGCCCGGATCGTTTCGCCGGCACCACGCCGCAGGGTCAGCACGCTGCCCTTCAGTTTGGCGACGTCGAACACATGCAACGGCCGGCCCAGATCGATCGTGAAGAAGTTCGTCACGTCGACCAGCGCGTTGATCGGCCGCAATCCGATCGAGGTCAGCCGATCCTGCAACCATTTCGGCGAAGGCGAGTTCCGCACACCCTGAATCGAGCGCCCCAGGATCCACGGGCAGGCCTCGGGGAAGTCGATTTGCCAGCGCGGTCCGCCATCGATCGCCGGACGGATCTTCGCCGGCCGGAACGGTTTCAGCGTGCCGATCCCGGCGGCGGCCAGATCGCGAGCCACGCCGCGCACGCTGAAACAGTCGCCGCGGTTGGGCGTGACGCTGATGTCGATGATCGGGTCGTCGAGCCCCGCATACGTCACGTATGGCACACCCACCGGCGCGTCCTCGGCCAGTTCGATGATGCCGGAATGATCGTCGCCCAGACCCATTTCGCGAGCCGACAACAACATGCCGGCGCTTTGCACGCCGCGGATTTCTCCGACCTTCAGCGTGACGTTGGTGCCCGGAATGAAACTGCCGGGTGCCGCGAATACCGCCTTCATGCCGGTTCGCGCGTTCGGCGCGCCGCACACGACCGAAACGATCCCGTCGCCGGTATCCACTTTGCAGGCGCGCAGCCGGTCGGCGTTGGGGTGCGGCAATGCCTCGATCACATGCGCGACGCGGAACGCGGCGATGGCGGCGCCGCGGTTCTCCACAGCCTCCAGTTCCAGTCCGATACGGGTCAGGGTGTCGGTGATCTCGTCGACCGAAACGTCGGTCTCCAGGTGAGTCTTCAGCCAGGACAACGAGAATTTCATGGCTCAGACCCCCTCGTGCAGCATGGTGGGCGCCAGCGGGTTGAACCCGTAATGCCGCAGCCAGCGCAGATCGGAGTCGAAGAACGGCCGCAGGTCGCTCATGCCATGCTTGAGCATCGTCACGCGCTCCACGCCCATGCCCCAGGCGAAGCCTTGCCACTCGCGCGGGTCGATGCCGCAATTGGCCAGCACCCGAGGATGCACCATCCCGGAGCCGAGGATCTCCAACCAGTCATCGCCGCGGCCGAGTTCGCCGGTGCGGCGGTTCCAGCCGATATCGACCTCCATCGAGGGTTCGGTGAACGGGAAATACGACGAGCGGAACCGCACCGGCAGATCGGCGATGGCGAAGAACGTGCGCAGGAAGTCGATCAGGCAGCCTTTCAGGTGGCCCAATGTCAGGTCGCGATCGATGATCAGGCCCTCGCACTGGTGGAACATCGGCGAGTGCGTGGCATCGTGGTCGGCACGATAGGTCCGGCCGATCACGATGGTGCGGATCGGCGGCGGCTGCGTCAGCATGGTGCGGATCTGCACCGGCGAGGTATGCGTCCGCAGCACCGGCGGTGGCATGTTCCCCTGGGCTGGAAGATAAAACGTGTCGTGGTCCGCGCGCGCCGGATGATGCGCCGGAATGTTCAGCGCGCCGAAGTTGAACCAGTCGCTTTCGACGTCCGGCCCCTCCGCGAGGCTGCACCCCATGGCGCCGAAGATCGCGGCGATTTCCTCCATGGTGCGGGCGATCGGATGGATCAGCCCGGTCTCCCGCGGGCGCGGCGGCAGGGTCGGATCGATCCGCTCATGCGCCAGGCGTTCGTCCAGCGCGGCGGCCTCCAGGTCCAGTTTTCGAGATTCAATCGCCGACGTCAGCGCGTCCTTGAGCTCATTCAGCGCCGCGCCCCGTTCGCGCCGCCGTTCGGGCGGGGTCTTGCCCAGATCGCGCAGCAGCCCGGTCAGGCTGCCGTTGCGGCCGAGCACGGCGATGCGCACCGCATCCCAGGCGCGCAGGTCAGTGGCGGCGGCGAGCGCGGCGTCCATCTCGTTCTTCAGGGCGAGCAGGTCATCGGTCATCGATTTATCCCGTGCGAGGGGCATTACACACGAACGGCCACCCAGAGCGAGACCGGGTGGCCGCGGCAACAGGTCCGGCCCCCCTTCCGGGGGAACGGCCGCGTCAGACGAGCGCGGCCTGGACCTTATCGAGGATGGCCTTGAAGGTCGCCGGATCATCGTAAGCGATGGCGGCGAGCACTTTGCGGTCCATCTCGATCCCGGCCTTCTTCAGGCCGTTGATAAATCGTGAGTAGGTCAGGCCGTGCTCGCGCACCGCCGCGTTGATGCGCTGGATCCACAGCGCCCGGAACTCGCGCTTTTTCACCCGCCGGTCGCGGTAGGCGTATTGCAGCGACTTTTCCAGCCGCTCCCGCGCCGCGCGGTAGGTGGTGGAGGTGCGGCCGTAGAAGCCCTTGGATTGCTTCAGGACCTTCTTGTGACGGGCGTGGGTGGTGGTGCCCCGCTTAACGCGTGCCATGGTGCTTCTCCCTCAGACCAGCCCGTAGGGCGCCCATTGCTTGATGGTCTTCGCGTCCATTTCCGTCAGCGTCTGACTGCCGCGATTGGTGCGCTTCATCTTCTGCGAGCGGTTGATCAGCCCGTGGCGCTTCATTCCTGGGCCGGCCAGCACCTTGCCGGTCGCGGTGATCTTGAACCGCTTCTTGACCGACGACTTGGTCTTCATCTTGGGCATTTGGTCTCCTTTCCGTGTGAGCCAGCCGGAGCATCCGGGTTGGCTGTCGCGGCTGGGCATGCCCATTTCAGGCCCAGGCTCGCAGACAAGGCGCGGGGTATAGCGGCGGGTGGGGGAGGGTGCAAGGATGGATTGGGTGCGAGGACCGCAACCGGGTTGTCGGTCTCAAGGGGCGCGAGG
>CALFNB010000206.1 GCA_937902425.1 uncultured Acetobacteraceae bacterium
GTAGGGCCGGCCCTCGATGCGCATCGCGGCGGTGCCGCGGCGGCCGCCCAGAAGCACGTCGACGATCGAATAGATCATCGCCGAATCGACGACCATCAGGCCGTAATTGTCCCACTCATCCGCTTTGAACACGGCCAGCATGGCGGGCAATTGCACCGCGTTGAGGTAATCGCCGAACCGCAGGCTGACCATGTTGTCGATCCCCACCTCGACGTTGTCCGAGGTGAAGTTGCGCAGGCTGGTCGACATGATGCGCACGAGCCGGTCGAATACGATCTCCAGCATCGGCAGACGCTCGTATGAAACGAGGCCTGAGCTGATGATCTTCTGCATGCCGGTGCGGGCTTCGTCTCCGGTGGGTCCGGAATCAAAACCCAGCAGGCTGTCGATTTCCGCCTGATTGAGAACACGCGCGGATTGGCCGGCCGCCGCGTCACCTTCCTCAGTCTCGGCACCCCACGCGGCGGCGAGATCGTCGTCGGATTGTCCGTCCGGGGAGTCAATTGGCGGGGATTGTCCGTCTGGTGGCTGGTTGTCCGTCGCCGCGGGATCGCCACCGGAGCCGCTCATCGAAACGATCTCACTGGATCAGCAATTGGGTAAACAGGACGTCATTGACCCTGACCGGCGCGACCGCGACATTGGCTCGGCCCAACAGTTCTTCGCGCAGCCGGAAGATGCCCGGCGAACCGCGTAACTCCTCCGGCCGCATCTCTCGCAAATAAGTCTGAAATATGTCCTGTAGCCTGGGCATCTCCTGCTTGACCTTATCGACGTCCTCCGGTCGCGAAACCTCGAGCCGAGCCTGCAATTTGATGTACGAAGGTTTATTCGTCGGGCTGTTCAGGTTGGCGATCATGTCCGGCAGATCGACGAACACCGGGATGGCTGGTTTGGCGGCCTCCCGCGCATGCGGGTCGACCTGCTTCATGCCCAATAGTTTAGGCACTACGCCGCTGAACCATAAGCCGGCGCCAATGCCGATCAACAGCAGCGGCGCCGCGAGGAGGATCAGCTTCTTCTTGCCAAACGATTTCTTCGCGGGCGCCGGAGCCTCCGCGTCGGCCGCGGGCTCCTCGATTTTTTCCGGTTTTCCGCTGATGGGTTTGCCGCTCATGGGACAGAACATGGCCGTGAAAGTTTAATGAACCGCTAAGCCCGGCACGAAGTGTCCGGCCGGCAATACCTGCCGGGGAGCGACGTCCGCCGTCACTGGTCACGGCCCGCCATGACGGGGAAGGGACCTTACCGCGGCACCTGGCACGGCGCTTGCTGATACTCGAACAAGTCAGCAGTGGATTTCCCAACATGAATATCGCCAGTTTGGTCGCCGCGTCTCAGCTTGTAGCCCAGGAACGCGCGATGGAGGTGACCGCGGTGAACCTCGCCAATATCAACACGCCGGGCTTTCAGGCGTCGCGCGTTCAGTTCTCTCAATGGTTGAATCCGCAACAAAGTGGCGCCGCGCCGCCGGGCGAGAAGCAGATCGCCTACACGCAGGATCGTGCCACCTGGCGGGATGGTCAGGCGGGTACGTTGACGCAGACCGGCAATCCGTTCGACCTCGCCGTGCGGAATGGTGGATATTTCTCGGTCGCCACCGACCGCGGGCCGCGCCTGACGCGCGATGGCCGGTTCGGACCATTACCGAACGGAACGATCGGCGACAGTACCGGAAATGCACTGTTGGATGTGACTGGCAAGCCGTTGCAACTCGCGCCTGGCGACACACGGATCACCATCACGGGGGACGGCGTGGTGTCGAGCGAGAACGGCCAACTGGGCAAGATCGGCGTGGTGACCCCTACGGATCCGATGAAACTCCAGGCCGAGGGCGGCACGTTGTTCCGGGCGGACACGCCAACGACCCAGGCCGCGCAACCGGCGATCGCGCAGGGCGTGCTGGAGGGATCCAACGTGCCGCCGGTGCTGGAAGTCACGCGAATGATGAACGATCTGCGTGATTATCAGTTCACCACGCAATTGATCCAGGCCGAGGACGATCGGATCCAGCAGACCATCGAGAAAACTCTGGCCACTACCTGAAATGGAAATCTGACAAATGCGTTCGCTCGATATCGCCGGCACTGGCTTGCAGGCACAGAATACGAATGTGGAAGTTATTTCCAACAACATCGCCAACCTGACCACCACGGGATACAAGCGGCGGCGGGCCGAATTTCAGGACCTGATGTATCAGAGTCTCCGGCGGGTCGGATCGAACAGTTCCGATACCGGAACGCTCGTGCCGTCGGGCGCGCAGATCGGCCTGGGTGTGAAAACCGCGGCGATTTACCCGATCAACGAGCAGGGGACCCTGCAGCAAACGTCGAACACGCTGGACCTGGCGATCCAGGGCCACGGCTATTTCCAGGTCACGATGCCGGACGGGCAGACGGCCTATACTCGGGATGGCACGTTTGGTCTGGCGGCCGACGGCACCATCGTCACGGCGGACGGCTATACCGTGCAACCGGGGTTGCAGATCCCGGCGGCCGCGACCGGCGTCACGATCAATACGAACGGTCAGGTGCAGGTGACACTCCAAGGTCAGACCGCGCCGACAACGGTTGGGCAGGTTCAGATCGCGGTGTTTCCGAACGAAGCCGGCCTCGATGCGCAGGGGAGTAACCTGCTCCTGCAGACGTCCGCGTCGGGCGCGCCGGTGGCCGGCAATCCGGGGATCACCGGTTTTGGTACGGTGCTGCAAGGGTTCGTCGAAGGCTCCAATGTCAACATCGTCACCGAAATCACCAACCTGATCACCGCGCAGCGGGCTTACGAAATGAACAGCAAAGTGATTACCGCCGCCGACGAAATGATGTCCACTCTGACCAACCTCCGGTGATCCCATGAAACCGTATTATCTTCTGCTTGGCTGTTGCCTGATCGCGCCCGCGCACGGGGCGGCCCTGAAAACCACGACGACCCTGCGAGGGCCTCAGGTCTATCTGCGCGATTTGTTCGAGGACGCGGGTGCGAACGCCGATCGCGTCCTGGGGCCGGGACCAGGTCCGGGAGGGCGGATCGTCGTCGAGGCGCGGCAATTGAAAGCGATCGCGATACAATATGACGTCGACTGGCGCCCGGTTTCCGGAGGCGACCGGGCGATGCTGGAATGGCCTGGCCGTCCCTTGAAGCGTGAGGAAGTGTTGGCGGCGGTCCGCGCGGCGCTGGTCGCCCAGGGTGCGGCGCCGGATTGCGATGTCGAGATACCTGGTTTCACTCCGCCGATCGTTCCGCTGTCCGGTGTGTCCGCGCCGATCGTGGCGCAACTGGACTACGATCATGCCCTGGGACGCTTCACCGCCATGCTGTCGGTGACCGGGGATGGGATGCAACCGATTTCCGTTCGTATCAGCGGCGAGGTCTCGGATGTCATCGACCTGCCCGTCGCTGTTACCCGCCTTGCCGCCGGTGCCATTCCCGGGCCTGACGATGTGCGGATGGCGCGCGTGCATGTTGCCTCGGTGCATGCCGAGGTCGCGCGCGATCCCGCGATGGTGATCGGTATGCAACTGAAACAGCAAATCCAGGCGGGTGTGCCGATCCCGCTCGCGGAACTGATGCAACCCACCCAGATCAGTCGCGGCGATCCGGTGCGGCTGCAGCTTCAGGAGGGCGGTCTGTCGGTGGTGGGCCAAGGTGTCGCCTTGGAATCCGGTGCCGCGGGCGAACGGATCCGCGTCCGCAACGTGTCGTCGCAGGCCGTGCTGGAGGCCGAGGTCGTGCGGTCCGGCGTGGTGCGCGTGATACCCGGCACCTCGCCGATCACGACGCAGGCGAGAACCGGCATCGCGTCGGTGCGTGGAGACAGGTCATGACGGCACGTTGGGCGGTGATTGTCATGGGTGGCATCGCGGTGTCGGGTTGCGGCAATTTGCAGCGGCTGTCGGAGATCGGGCGGCCACCCGCGATGAGCAAGGCCGCTGATCCGACCAAAGATCCGGCTTACCGGCCGATGACCATGCCCATGCCCGGCACCCAGACAGTACCCAATGAGGCGAACTCGCTGTGGCGGTCGGGCTCGCGTGCGTTTTTCAAGGATCAGCGCGCCGCGCAGGTCGGCGACATCGTGACCGTCGTGGTGTCGATGACCGACTCGGCGCAACTGAACAACGTGACGTCGTTGACGCGGACCAGTGGCGAGCAGGCCGGCATTCCGGATTTCGCTGGCCTGACGAGCCGTCTTGGCCTGACGTCGATCATCGATCCGTCAAAACTCATCTCGCTCAGTAGCGCCAACAACAACACGGGTAACGGGCAAATTCAGCGCAATGAGGCGGTGGCGTTACGGCTCGCCGGCATCGTGACGCAGGTGATGCCGAACGGCAATCTGGTGGTGGTGGCGCGGCAGGAGTTCGTGGTCAACAGCGAATTGCGGGAATTAAGGGTCACCGGCGTGATCCGGCCGCAGGATATCGCGTCCGACAACACGGTGCTGCACGACCGGATGGCGGAAGCGCGGATCCAGTACGGCGGTCGCGGCGAGATGACCGATCTGCAGACGACGCGTTGGGGTCAGCAACTAATGGATATTCTCATGCCATTCTGATGACCTGATACACCAACATAATCCCGCTGTGCTCACCGGAGACGCGAAATGACACCTCGACTGCATGGACCCATCGAACTCACCTATGGCGCGACCCATTCGATTGATCGCCTGACCGGCGCGACGGATGAGATACGCCGCGTGATCATGAACGAAGTGCCGGACCGGGACGCGTGCTCGGCGGCGCTCACGCTGGTCGCGAAGGCACTTTGCGTGGCGGTTCACGCTGTGCCCCGGCTGACTGAGCGCCGCCGCTGATCCACCGGGATCATGGCGGGGTGGTTCGAGTAAACCGCCTCTGATAAGCTGCGCTGATGACTCAGCCCGAATTTCGCGTGACGCCAATCGGCTCGATCAACACGCCCTGGCGCACGATCGCGGAGTGTCCGCGCAATGGACGGCAGCTTGAACCGGCACCGGTTTGCCGCGTGCGCGTATTCGAGGATTACCTCCCTGGGCTGCGCGGGCTGGAGGGGATGTCGCATCTGATCCTGCTGTATTGGTTGGATCAGGCGAAATCGCCGCGACTCGTGTTCACGCCGCCGTTCGATACGCAACCGCGCGGCATCTTCGCGACCCGAGGACCATGGCGGCCGAACCCGATCGGATTATCGGTCGTGAAGTTCGATGGGTTCGACGGACCGGATCAGTTGCTGGTTCGCTTTCTGGATTGTGTTGATGGCACGCCGTTGCTGGACATCAAACCATACTTGCGAACCACCGACGCGGAGCCGTCCGCCGACATGGGATGGTTGGCGCCGCACGCGACCCGGAACGCGAATACCTAGGGTTAGCGGCCGGATCACGCCGCCGCGCGCGAAATCCCGCCGTCGGGCGACGCCGACTTAAGCATGATGAAGGGCAGCTCAAGCACGCGCAGCATGGGCAATTCCATGCGCTTTTGATACAGCCAGAACGTGAACAGCCGCTCCGAGAAATAGCCAAGCGCGCGGCCTCCCAGTGGCAGGCGGGATCGGCAGAATTCCAGGACCTCGAAACAGAACGTCAGATACTCGTCCAGCAGATCGCTCCGCATGATGTACATGTTCGCGAAATAGCAGATTTCCATCTGTAGACAGATCAGATTGGGACGTGTTCTGAACATCAGGCTCCGGTTGACCCCTTCGATCATGGTATCCCAAAGGATGTCGTCGTCGAAACAGCTTTTCCACTGTCGCTCGATATTCTCGATATTCGGACGCGGAACGACGACGTCGAAGCCACCGATCCATTGCTTGAGTTGAGCGATGGCGTCAACGTCGAGTGATCGCCGCATCGCGAGATATTGCTCGAATATATCTGGATTGCATCGAAATCCGACGTCGTTGAACGCGTTGAACCAGAGGCGCTTCTCCCATATGTCACGGAAATTGCTGGCGAGTTGCCTCGCGGGCAGGGTGTCGATGAAGAACGGCCGCCGATAATGCTCGAAGCCGATGTAGTCGTATTCACCGATCAGATTCTTCCATACGAAGAACTGGTGCCGCAACTCCGACCAGAGGTTGTCGCCGCCGATGTTGATGCCGTCGAGATCCGACATGAAGGAGCCGTCGTCCGGCGTCGGTATATTGGAGACGAGGGTCTGGAATATTTCGGTATTGCACGTGAACTCGGGCCTGACGTGATGGCACGAGAATATCTTCAATCGCATCGTCGTGTCCTCCTAAGCCCGCTCGTACGGCGGCTGAATGCTGATGCGCGGGACGATGTCGCGTGAGAAGGCTTTCAGCGCCGCGCCGATCGCCTGGTGCATGTCGAGATACCGGTAGGTGCCCAATCGGCCGCCGAATATGACGTTGGGTTCCAACGCCGCCAGCGCGCGGTAGCCGTCGTGCATGCGCCGATCCGCCGCGGTGTTGATCGGATAATACGGCTCATCGTCGAAGCCCGCGCGACGTGAGTATTCTCGAAAGATCACTGTCCGTGCCGATTGCAGGCGGCGCTCCGGATGCAGATGGCGGAACTCGTGAATGCGCGTGAAAGGTACGTCGTCATCAGCATAGTTCATCACCGCCGTGCCCTGAAAATCATGCGTTTCCGCGACCTCCCGCTCGAAATCGAGTGTGCGCCAGCCGAGATGGCCCAGCCGGAAGTCGAAGTAGCGATCGAGCGGACCAGTATAGACCAGCGGTACACGCGGCAGGCGGTCCCGGATCGCGAAGAAGTCCGTATTGGTTTCAATGCGGATCAGCGGGTTCGCCGCCATGCGTTCGAACAGACGGAAATAGCCTTGCTTCGGCAGCCCCTGATACGTGTCGCTGAAGTAGCGCGCGTCGAAGGTGTACCGCACCGGCAGCCGCGTGATGATATCGGCCGGGAGGTCGCGCGGGTCGGTCTGCCATTGCTTGGCCGTGTAGCCGCGAATGAACGCTTCGTACAGTGGCCGGCCGATCAATGAGATCGCCTTTTCCTCCAGGTTCGCGGGCGGGACCGTCGCTGGGTCGGCGGCCTGCGCGGCCAGCACCGCGCGCGCTTCATCGGGCGTGAAGGCCTGGCCGAAAAACGCGCAGATGGTGCCGAGGGTGATCGGCATGGGGAATACCCGTCCGGCGTGCCGCGTGAACACATGGTGCTGGTACGCGGTGAACTCGGTGAACCGATGCAGGTAATGCCAGACTTCGTCGCTGTTGGTGTGAAAGATGTGTGAGCCGTAGACGTGCACCTCATCGCCGGTGTCGGGGTCGATGCGGCTGTGGGCGTTGCCGCCAATGTGGTGACGCCGCTCGACGACCAGCACGCGCGAACCGAGTTCACGGGCGGCGCATTCGGCGATCGTCAGCCCGAAGAATCCGGCACCGACGACGACAAGATCGGCATCATTGTAAGTCATCGAGGATCCGCCGCCTGGTCAGATCTCCGAACAACCGGCGGGCGTTCAACATCGGATACGGCATTCTTTCGCGCTCCAGGCATCCGGCGGATCGTGCGCGAAAATCCTTGCCCTCCGGTTAACAAGACCGCCCGAGCACGTGACGGCGAAACCGCGACCGATCCGCCGATGATGCTAACGATTGGTTAACGTTTTTGTTGTTTATCGCGGTCATATCGTTGATCAGTTCGCGCGGAGTGAAAAAATGACTCGTGCTACTCTGACGACATCGCTCCGGCGGGTGCGCGCTCACGGCAGGTGTCAACCGATGCCCGTCCGCCAGGGCCCCGTGACATGAGTCAGGTCTGGAACGAAGGCTATGTCACCGAGGTTGGCTATACCTATGGTTATTACCGTGAGACTTCGCCGGTGTACCAGCGCTTCTGCCTGCTGCTGCGTGGTCTCGCGTGCAACGATTTAAACGCCGCTTCGGCGCACTGCGAACTGGGCTTTGGGCAAGGCGTTTCGGTCAATATCAACGCGGCTTCCAATCCGGGCCGGTTCGTCGCCACCGACTTCAACCCGGCCCATGCCGCGCACGCCCGCGGTATGGCGAGCCACAGCGGTTGCGATCTCCGGATCCACGACGACAGCTTCGAGCAACTGCTCGCCCGTGATGATTTGCCGGAGTTCGACAGCATCAGCATGCATGGCATCTGGTCCTGGGTGAGCCGCGACAACCATCGCATCATCGCCAAATTCGCGGCTCGCCACCTCAGGCCTGGGGGAAGCCTTTACATCAGTTACAACTGTTTTCCCGGTTGGGCGCCAGCCTATCCGCTGCGCCAACTGTTCGCACTGCATGACCGGTACGCATCAGTGTCTCCCGGTGCCGTGCAACGGATCGACGCCGCGCTGAAATTCAGCGGGGCGCTGCTCGCCGCCGGACCGCTGTTCGCGCGCGCCACGACCGGCCTCGACGAGCGGCTGAAGCAGATCTCCGGCCAGAAGCGTGACTACCTCGCGCATGAGTATTTCAACCGCGACTGGAACTGCATGTATTTCACCGATGTGGCCGACGCCCTGGCGGAGGCGAAGCTCGAGTTCGCCACCACCGCCGATCCATTGGATGTGGTCGACACGATCAACCTCACCGCTGAGGGCATCGCTTTCCTTAATGCCATCGAGCATCCGATCCTGCGCGAACAGGTGCGCGACTACTTCGTTAATCGGCAGTTCCGCAAGGATCTTTACTTGCGGGGCGTCCGCCGGCTCTCCGCGGCCGAGCAGCGCGAACAGACGCTGGCGAGCCGCCTCGTACTGACGCGGCAAGTGGATGCGATCCCAATGGTGGTGAACACGGCGCAAGGCGCGGCGACGCTGCACGATGGCATCTTTCGTCCGCTGCTCGACGAACTCGCGGCACGAGATTACGCGCCAAAATCGTTCAGCGATCTGCTGCGCGCTCTGCCGGCGGTTTCGCTGCCGCAACTGGTGATGGCCAGTGCGGTGCTGGTCGGCGCGGACCACGCGGCGCCGTGCCAGGCGGAGCCGGTGGTTCAGCAGGTCCGCATGAGGTGTGATGCATTGAACCGGCACCTGCTTGAGCGTGCGCGAACCCGCGACGACGTCAACCACCTCGCCAGTCCGGTCATGGGCGGCGGTATCGCCGCCAATCGTTTCGAACAACTGTTCCTGCTGGCGCGGAGCCAGGGGTGCGACCAGCCCGCGGAATGGGCACGGGTCACGTGGCGACTGCTTACCGACCTGGGTGAGACGGTGGTCAAAGACGGCAAGGGCCTGGAAACACCCGAGGAAAACCTCGCCGAACTGACGGCGCGGGCGACGGCCTTCGCCAACGACCGCGTTCCGATATTACGCGCGGTGGGGATCATCTGAACGGGCGGCGATCTCAGGTGTCGGCATCCCCACCGAACGGGTCGACCGGATATCGCACCTTCATCAAATACAGGCCCTCGGCCGGCGCGGTCGGGCCGGCGGCGCTTCGGTCGTGTGCGGCCAGCACGGTGGCGACCCTCGCGGCGGGCCATTGACCATCGCCCACGAGGCGCAACGTGCCAACCAGATTGCGCACCTGGTGATGCAGGAAACTCCGCGCCTCCGCCACGATCGTGATCGTGTCCGCCTCGCGGGTGACGTCGAGGCGGTCGAGTGTGCGGATCGGACTTTTCGCCTGACACGCGGCGGCGCGGAAACTGGTGAAATCGTGTTGGCCCAGAAGCGTTTGGGCTGCTGCATGCATCGCCTCGGCGTGCAAGGGCGCGGCGACATGCCAGACCCGGCCGAGCAGCAGCGCGGGCCTCGCGCGGCGATTGAGGATCACATAGCGATACGAGCGATGCACGGCGGAGAACCGCGGATTCCAGCCTTCGGGCGCCGGTGCCGCGCGGACGACCACGACCGGGTGCGGCTTCATGTGATAGTTCAGCGCGTCCCGCACCTGACGCGCCGAAAACCCGACCCGTAATGGCAACGAGACAACCTGACCCGCCGCGTGAACTCCTGAATCGGTGCGTCCCGCCACGGTGGCGGCGACCGGAGCGCCATGGTTGAGGCGGGCGGCGGCGGCCTCGATCACCTCCTGGACCGACAGACCGGAATCCTGCCGTTGCCAGCCGACGAAGGGCCCGCCGTCATACTCGATCAGCAAAGCCCATATGGTGTGGCCGTCAGGCGCCAAGGCGGGTGCCGGTCGCGATCGGGTGGCCGCGCAGGAACGCGGCCGCGTCCATGGCGGCGCGCCCGGCGAGTTGAACACGGGTCAGGCGCAGCGCGCCGGCTCCGCATGCCAGCAACAGCCGGTCATCGAGAATGGTCCCAGAGGCCCCGGAAGTGGCGCCGGAAGTGGCGCCGGAGCCGTCCGCCACCACCGCCGAGAGGATCTTCAGCACGGTTCCGTCCAACGTCGAAAAGGTTCCAGGCCACGGGTCGAACGCCCGCACCCGGCGCTCGATCGAAGCGGCGTCCTGGGTCCAATCGATCCGTCCATCGTCCCGGGACAATTTCGCGGCGTAGGTGGCGCCCGCTTCCGGCTGCGGCACGGGCCGCGGTAAAGACGCCAACGCCGTCAGGATCAAACGCGCGCCAAGCTTGGCAAGCGTGTCATGCAGGGTCGCGGTCGTGGTGGATGGGGTGATCGGCACCACCTCCCGCAGCAACATGGGGCCGGTATCCAGGCCTTCGTCCATTCGCATGATCGTGATGCCGGTTTCGCTGTCGCCCGCCAGGATCGCGGCGTGAATCGGCGCGGCACCTCGCCAGCGCGGCAACAGGCTGGCGTGGATGTTAAGGCAGCCCAGGCGCGGCGCGATCAGCATCGCCCTCGGCAGGATCAGCCCATAGGCGGCGACCACCGCCGCGTCGAGGTTCAGCGCCGCGAACGCATCCCATTCGCCGGACACGGTCCGCAGGCGCGGCGGCGTGCGAACCGGCAGACCGAGCCCGTCGGCTTCAACATGTACTGGACAGCGCCGCACCGCCTGGCCTCGGCCGGCGGGCCGGGCGGGTTGGCAATAAACCGCGGCGATCTGGTGGCCCGCGGCATGCAGCGCGCGGAGCGCGGGAACGGCGAAGTCCGGACTGCCCATGAACGCGAGGCGCATGGCTCAGCGCTTCAACGAATGAGATCGCGATCGCCCGCGCCGGTTCGACGGTCCGAGACCGGCATTACCGCCGCTTGTCGTCATCGCGCTTCTGCCGCTGCTCTTTGGCCAGACGCCGCATGATGATGTTTCGCTTGAGCGCCGACAAATGGTCGACGAACAACACCCCTTCCAGATGGTCGATCTCATGCTGCAGACAGGCGTTGAGCAGGCCGTCCGCCTCGATCTCCTTGCGCGCCCCGGTCAGGTCCAAATAGCGGACCTTGCAGCGAGCTGGGCGGGTCACCTCGGCGTACTGCCCAGGAAGGGAGAGGCACCCTTCTTCGCGGGTGGCGAGGTCGTCGGCGAGGGCGACGACCTCCGGGTTGATCAGGGTGATCGGCGCGGGCTTGTTGTCGGGCATCAGGTCGATGGTGATGAGCCGCAGCAGTTGGCCGACCTGCGGCGCGGCGAGGCCGATGCCGGGCGCCAGGTACATCGAGGCGAGCATCTTCGCGGCCAGATCGCGGATCGTGGCGTCGTCCGCTTTGCCGACCGGTTTGGCCTTGGCTTTCAGAATCGGATGCGGCGCGATCAGGATCGGAATCGTGTCGAGAGTGATGGACAGCATGGTTCGCATGTAAACGCGGCACCATGCCGGATCAATGCCCGGAATGCGTCGCCTGAAGGGAACCGGGATGGGTTGCCCCTCTGGGCTTGCCGCTCAGGGCTTACCCCTCTGGGCTTACCCCTCTGGGCTTACCCCTCTGGGGTCGTCCCGCTGGGGTCGTCCTGCTGGGGTTGCCCCCCTGGGGTCGCCCCCTCTTGTAACTGAGGCCCGGATTGCCCATCCTCTTGAACGAT
>CALFNB010000207.1 GCA_937902425.1 uncultured Acetobacteraceae bacterium
GGTTTGTGTTGATGCGGCGGCCGGGAGGGGAGGCGCCTTCCAATCTGGGGCATGGGGAATGAAGGGGGGTTTGTGTCTGGGCCGGGGTTCGATTTATTCACGGAGGACGCGGACTGCTCGGAGGTCGCGGAGAAGAATTTATGAAGCGGCGGAGACCTTTTTCAGCAATGTGGTGTTGAAGTTCAGCAGCAGACCAACACGGCATCCGCTCAGATGCAGATAGGTCAGAAGCTGGGATTCGTGCACTGGCAGAATTTTCTCGATCGATTTTATTTCGAGAATAACGCTTTCCTCCACGACAATATCAGCCCGATAGGCCCTGGGCAGGCGAATGCCGTCATAGATGAGAGGCAATTCGACCTGTCTCTGAAACACGATACCGTTACGCGCCATTTCGAGACACAAACAGTCCACATAAACCTGTTCCAAAAGTCCCGGCCCGACCGTCTTATGAACCCTGATCGCCAACCCAATCACGCGTCCCGTCGTATCCCCCGCCGCCAATCCGGTTTCCCCTTCTCCGCGACCTCCGAGCACTCCGCGCTCTCCGTGATTCATGGAACCCATCCCCAGCAGAAACGCCCCCAGTATCCCAGTGAAAGATCACCAACTCCTTAACCTCATGTACACCGAACTCCAGACCACCACGAACTTCTCCTTCCTCCGCGGCGCCTCCCACGTCGAGGAGTTGTTCGCTCGCGCCGCCGTCCTCGGCCTCCCCGCCCTCGGCATCACCGACCGCGGCACATTGGCCGGCATCGTCCGCGCCCATCAACGCGCTGAAGAAACGAATGTCCGCGCCATCATCGGCACCCGTCTCGACCTGACCGACGGCGCGTCCGTCCTGATCTACCCCACCGATCAACCGTCCTATGCGCGCCTCTGCCGCCTTCTCACCCTTGGCAAAAGCCGCGCCGGCAAGGGTGGCTGCGATCTCACCTGGAACGATCTCGCCGCCGCCGGGGACGGCATGATCGCCATCCTCTGCTCCCCTCCTTCACCGGCGGACCCGCGCCGCCTGAAAGCCGACTTCGCTGATCGCGCCTACATGGCCCTGACGATCCACCGCCGCCCCAACGACGCCATTCGCCTGCATGAAATCGCGGAGCTGGCGCGCGCCGCCGGTGTCCCCACCGTCGCCACCGGCGATGTGCTGTATCATGCGCCGGGCCGTCACATCCTCGCCGACGTGCTGACCTGCATCCGCGAAGGCCACACCATCGACGAGATCGGTCACGACCGCGACCACGCCGCCGACCGTCACCTGAAACCGCCCGAGGAAATGGCCCGTCTGTTCGCCCGCCACCCCGGCGCCATCGAACGCACCATGGAGATCGCCGATCGTTGCCGGTTTTCCCTCAACGAACTGCGCTACCAGTACCCGCATGAGGTCCACATCACCGGTCTGACCGCGCAACAAACGCTGGAGCGTCTGACCTGGGAAGGTGCGGCGTCACGCTATCCCGACGGCGTTCCCGACAACGTAACGAAGCAACTGCGTCACGAACTGGATCTGATTTCACAACTTGAGTATGCGCCGTATTTCCTCACCGTCCACGCGATCGTGCGGTTCGCGCGATCGTGCCAAATTCTCTGCCAGGGCCGCGGATCGGCCGCCAACTCGGCGGTTTGTTACGTGCTTGGCATCACCTCGATCGACCCGACACGCAGCGGCTTGTTATTCGAACGTTTCGTCAGCGCCGAACGCCGCGAGCCGCCCGACATCGACGTCGACTTCGAGCATGAACGGCGCGAGGAAGTCATCCAGTGGATCTACGACACCTATGGCCGCGACCGCGCCGCGATCTGCGCCACCGTGATCCGCTACCGCGGCCGCGGCGCCGTGCGCGATGTCGGCAAAGCCATGGGACTGCCGGAGGACGTGACCGGCGCCCTCGCCACCCAGATTTCCCATTGGGGCCAGGACGGTCTGGACAATGAGCGCGCCGCCGAACTGAACCTCAATCTGGATGACCGCCGTCTGCGTCTGACCATCGACCTCGCTCAGACCCTGATCGGCTTCCCACGACATCTGTCGCAGCACCCCGGCGGTTTCGTTCTGACTGAACATCGTCTCGACGACCTCGTGCCGATCGAGCCCGCCGCCATGATCAACCGCCAGGTGATCGAGTGGGACAAGGACGACATCGACGCCCTCCGTTTCATGAAAGTCGACGTGCTCGGCCTCGGCATGTTGGGCTGTCTGCGCCGCGCGTTTGACCTGTTGCGGAAACATAATGGGAAAAATCTCGATCTGGCCACCATTCCGCCCGAGGATCCCGCCACCTATGCGATGATCCGCGAGGCCGACACGCTCGGAACATTTCAGATTGAATCGCGTGCGCAAATGTCGATGCTGCCGCGGCTGAAACCGAAGACATTTTACGACATCGTCATCCAGGTCGCGATCGTCCGGCCCGGCCCGATCCAGGGCGACATGGTGCATCCGTACCTCCGCCGCCGCGCGGGTTTGGAAACGGTCGAGTACCCCACACCGGAATTGCGCCGCGTGCTGGAAAAGACCCTCGGCGTGCCGCTGTTTCAGGAGCAGGCGATGCAGGTGGCGATCGTCTGCGCCGGCTTCACGCCTGGCGAGGCCGACGCTCTCCGCCGCAGCATGGCGACGTTCAAATTCACTGGCGGGGTCAGTCATTTCCGCGACAAGATGATCACCGGCATGATCGAACGCGGCTACACGCGGGAGTTCGCCGAACAGACCTTCTCCCGTATCGAGGGTTTCGGCAGTTACGGTTTCCCCGAGAGCCACGCGGCCAGTTTCGCGTTGATCGCCTATGCCTCCGCCTGGCTGAAGTGCCATCATCCGGACGTGTTCTGCTGCGCGCTGCTGAACGCGCAACCGATGGGTTTTTATGCTCCGGCGCAGATCGTGCGCGATGCCGAGCTGCACGGCGTGGAGGTCCGGCCGGTGTGTATCAACGCCTCGGTCTGGGACTGCGCACTTGAAAATAACGCCGGCCGGCTGGGTGAAAATAACGCCGGCCGGCTGGGTGAAAATAACGCCGGCCGGCTGGGTGAAAATAATGCCGTGCGTCTCGGCTTCCGCATGATCAAAGGCCTCGCCGCCGATCACGCCGACGCCATCATCGCGGCGCGCACCGTGCCGTACAAATCCATTCCGGACCTGCATCGTCGTGCCGCCGTGCCGGTCGCCGCGCTGGAGCGCCTCGCCGCGGCCGACTCGTTTCGCGCCGTGCGGCTGGAACGGCGCCAGGCCGTGTGGGCCATTCGCGGCCTGTCGGACAATCGCCTGCCGCTGTTCGACCACGCCGACAGCGAAACGAACGAGCCGGCGGTCAGCCTGCCGGCGATGACCAAAGGCCGCGAGGTGGTGGAGGACTACCGTTCCGTCGGCCTCAGTCTGCGCGACCATCCGGTGGCGTTCCTGCGCGCCACACTGGAACAACGCCGGATCACCCGCTGCGCCGATCTGGCCCAACGGCGTGACGGCTCGCGCCTGACGGTGGCCGGGATCGTGCTGGTTCGGCAACGGCCAGGGAGCGCCCATGGTGTGCTTTTTGTAACGATTGAGGATGAGACCGGGCATGCGAATTTGATTGTCTGGCCATCCGTGTTCGAAAGGCAGCGACGTGTGCTGCTGTCCGCGACGATGCTCGCCTGCCGCGGCAAACTGCAAAAGGAAGGCGAGGTCATTCACGTCATCGCGGACGAAATCATCGACTTGTCCGCGCTGCTGCGAAGCGTGGGCGACGAAACCCGCGAGATGCGCGTCTCAACCCGAGACTTCCGATGAACCGACTTTCATCGCCATCCCTGGGCTTGACCCCGCCGCATGCACATATATTGGGTGTGACGGACGTGGGATGCCGGGGCGTTACGCTCGAAGGTCAGCAAGCAAGTCAGCCAGGCTTTACCACGGACACGGTCACGACTCTCAGGTCGGCGGCGCCAAGATCTGGGCCGACTCAGGATGTGTGACTTTCGCGGGGTCGAGCCCGAGCATGATGGTGGTTAAATCATTCCGCGGGCGTCCCGACGTACTGGTCCAGGATCTCGTCGGCCGGACCGTCGGCACGGATGCGCCCCTTTTCCAGCCAGATCACCCGCGTGCACCACTCGCGGACGATCTGGTCGCTATGCGTGGTCAACACCAGGATATCGGCGGCCCGCACCATATCCTCCAGACGCCGGCTCGCCTTTTCCATGAAGCCGGCATCGCCCGCCAGGAACCATTCGTCCATCAGCAAAATCCGCGGCCGGATCGCCGTCGCCAAAGCGAACCCCAGCCGCACCGACATCCCCGCGGAATAGATGCGCATCGGCAGATCGATGAAATCCGACAGTTCCGAGAACTCGATCACGTCCTCTTCCAGCCGCGTCAGCATCGGCCGCGAAAACCCATTATAGAGCCCGCGCAGCATGATGTTTTCCCGCCCGGTCAGTTCGGAATTCATGCCCAGACTGGGGTCGAGCAGGGCGTTCATCGTGCCATGCAGGCGAACCCGGCCGGTGACCGGCTCATAAATTCCGGCCAGCACACGCAGCAACGTCGTCTTCCCGGCGCCGTTCGAGCCGACCAGCCCCAGACGCTCACCGCTTTTCAGGCTGAAGTTGATATCGCTCAGCGCGCGGACGACGACCCGGTGTTGCTTGTCCTCGGCCAGCCGGCCGGACGCGGCCGCCACCAGCAGTTTCTTCAGGCTCCGGGAATTGCCGTGATAGAGTGGGAACAGAACGGAGACGTCATGAGCGTCAACCGAGGCATCGAAACTCATCATTTAAATCCAGAACGCGATCCGGCCACGCGCGCGCAGGAAGAACATCCATGCCACCCCGCACAGGACCGAGCTGTAACCGAGCGCCGCCGCCCAGACGAGCAACGATGGTGGCTGGCCCAGAAGCGGGGCACGGACGATTTCCAGCATGTCGTAGAACGGATTGAACGGCAGCCAGACCGCGCGCGGGCCAAGCTGCTCCGGCTTCCAGATCACCGGCGACAGGAAGAACGCGATCTGCATCACGCTGTTGACGATCGGCATGATGTCGCGAAACCGCGCGCAAATTCCGCCCAGAAGCAGCGACACCGCCAGGGCGTCGACGATCCACAGCGGCAGGGCCGGGATCGCCAGCAGCGCGGTCGAGCCGGGCCAGATCCTCAGCGCCAGGAACACCACGACGATCACGCATATGTTGTGCGCCAGGACAAGAACGTTGCGCACCAAAATCCGCTGCGCGAACAGGAAGAACGGCATGCGGATGGAACGGATCACCGGCTCCGACTCGGTGAAGGCCGCGCAGGCCTCCCCCACCAGGGTGGCCAGAAATCCCCACAGCACCTGCGACAGCGCCAGGAACGGCAGATAGTCTCGCAGGTCCATGTGAAACAGCGCCGAGTAGAGAAACCCCAGCGAGCCGACCATCACGCCGGTCGAGATCGTCAGCCAGAACGGCCCCAGCATCGAACCGCGGTAGCGCAGCCTGATATCGAGCCAGCCCAGAGACCAGGCGAGCCGCCATAGCCGGAGACCACCCAGAACGTCGCTGATCGCGAACCGATTGCGGGCGGCCATGGACATTCCCGAGAAGAACTCGAGAACCGTATCCTGTTCAGCTTCTGAAACCTGGATCGTCATAATGCGCCGGGGCAGTACCCCATCCCTCCGCCATGGGCAACACGCCGACTTGCTTTGCTCGGCCCACTTGCTTTGCTCACCCCACTTTCTTTGCTCACCCCACTTTCTTTGCTCACCCCACTTTCTTTGCTCAAACGCAAAAAAATCGCCGATGGAGGGTTGGCGAAATGGTCAGGATCGTGTTCAAGGGAGCCAGACGAGGCTAACACTCGTGAGGGGACTGACACAGTCTTGCCATAAAGATCGGGGTAGGATAGTGGGTTAGTGAGGATTGCTCATCGCCTACCTTAAGCGACCAGCGCGGGGGGATTTCCGTCGGGTCGTCGTTCATACGGGTCCTTTGGCCAGGCCAAAAAGGAGTTCGCAGCGGATGAGACGACCGCATTGGCGTTCCGCCATATTCACCGCCGTTTCCGGGGTCGTCGGCCTCGCGATCCTGGCGGGATGCTCCAGCCGCCAGTACGGCTATAACGCGAGCGACGAAGCCGCCCGGTATCTACAGAACGCCCGCGGCCGTTACGTGATCCCAGGACCGCCCGGTGATCCCTGGGCGCCTTATATCCACGAGGCTTCGAAGCGCTTCGACATGCCCGAGAGTTGGATCCGCGCCCTGATGCGTCAGGAGTCGGGGGGCAATCTCTATCGCAATGGACGGTTGATCACCTCCAGCGCCGGCGCGATGGGCCTGATGCAGGTGATGCCCGGCACCTACGCCGAGTTGCGGGCCCGTCACCGGCTCGGCCCCGATCCATTCGATCCGCATGAGAACATCATGGCCGGCGTGGCGTACATGCGGGAAATGTATGATATGTACGGGTCTCCTGGGTTCCTCGCGGCCTATAATGCCGGACCTAACAGATTGGACGATTACCTCGCGAATCAACGGGCCCTCCCGGACGAAACGCGCCATTACGTGGCCGCCATTGGGCCGGCCTTGCGATATGCCGCGCCGCGAGTCCACTCGCCGGCCGAGCAATTCGCCATGAACCAACTGCCGCTCAACATTGCGCCGGGCCCGCGCTACGGCTATGGCACGGTCCAGATGCCGACGATCCAGGTCGCCTCGGCGGCCCGGTATATGCCGCCCGTATTCACGGCGGCGCCGGTCCAGCCCACCTACACCCCGCCCGCGCAGCCGAGTGCCGTCGCCTGGGCCCTACCGCGGACGGTTCTCCCGCCGGCGCCGGTTGCCCGGCCACCCGCGCTGGCCTGGAGCGAGCCGCCGAAGCCAGCTTATACGCCGCCACCGCAACGGACCGCGGTGGCTCGCGCGGAAGAGCAGGATGAGGATGAGACACCGACGCGCCGGCCCAGGGGCTTCGCGCATCACAATGAGACCACTCGGGTCGCCCTCAACATTCCGCGGGTGCTTCCGCGGAGGAGCGGCGGCGGCCTGCACCTGATCTCCAGCGCCGTCGCGGCCGAGGTCTTCACGACGCATCAGGGCAGGAAGAGCGCGACGATCCCGGCGAGCTATGGCAAGGCTGACCATGCTCACGCGGCGCCGGCCTGGAAGCTGCACGCCGACGGACCCGTGCAGGCCAAACCCGGGTGCCACAAGGTCCATGGCAAGACGGTCTGCGGCCCGGAACACATCTGACCCGCTGATCCGGATGAAGCGGGGCCGGCCTGGTTGATTCAGACCCGCCCGGTAAGGCCCGACCAGGTGACCGCGAGCCGGTCGGCGAGACCTCGCGGGCCAGGGTGAAGCGGCGGCCCTCGCCGCAAATCGCACCGGGCCAGCACCGCCGGAAGAGCCGCCGCCACATGGGCTCGTGACATCCGGCCCGACGGTCCCTGAGCCAGAAAGCCCTCCCCCTCGGCCGCCAGGCGACGGAGAACGGCGGTGACCTCCGGCGACCCGGGGGTCGCGATCGCCTCATGCACCGAGACCCCCGCGTCCGCGAGCAGATCGGCCGGCAACAAGCAGCGATTACGCGGCGCCCGAACGCGGTGCCACCGGATGACCCGTGCCACGCCAAACGCGGCGCCGGCGGGACGGAGACGCTCGGGATCGGGGACGCCTAACAACCCGCCCGCGGCGACGGCGATCCCTCCGGCACCGGCGAGCAGCCAGGCCCGCCAGTCGGCCAGGGTCTCGATGTGCGAGTCGGCCTCGATTTCATGGGCGTCGATGATCGGCAGCAGTGCCTCCGGGTCCAGCCGCCCCGAGTCGAGCAGAGCGGCGAGCGGAGTCGCGACCTCATGCCGGCGGCGGGCGCCCTCCACCACCTCGCGCCACCAGTGCAGCCGGATCAGGGTCAGGTGCGGCTCCGACGTGACCTCCCGCGCACGGGCGAGTTCGTGGTCGAACGCGTACAGCGTCAACAGCGCGTCCCGATGCTCGGGCGGCGCGAACAACGCGGTGAGGAACCGGTCGGGGTCATGCCGCCGGACCAGCGATACGATCGTATGGTTCATGGGAACCGCGGGCGGGGACAGCGCATTGTCCGGGAGGTGGCGTCAAACACCGAGTCGTGCAAGGTTGACCCCGCGCGAGGCGGCCCATACAGACCACCGCGTCCAATTTTCGCCAACTCCGGAGGATCCAATGGCTTTCGAACTGCCAACTCTGAACTATTCCAAAACGGCGCTCGGCGCCAAAGGCATGTGCGAGGAAACCCTCGACCTGCATCATGGCAAACACCATCAGGCCTATGTCACGGCGCTGAACGGCTTCGTGGAGAAAGACCCGTCGTTACAGGGCAAGACGCTTGAGGAGATCGTCAAAGCGACCGCCGGCGCCGGCGGACCGGTGTTCAACAATGCCGGCCAGCATTGGAACCACATCCTGTTCTGGCAGTCCATGAGCCCGAACGGCGGCAAAATTCCCACCAAACTGCAGGCGAAAATCGACAGCGATCTGGGCGGTACGCAAAAGTTCAAAGATGAGTTCAAGGCCGCCGGCGTATCGCAGTTCGGTTCCGGCTGGGCTTGGCTGGTGCTTGGTTCCGACGGCAAACTGAAGGTGACGAAAACACCGAATGGCTCCAACCCGCTGGCGACCGGCGAGGGCAAGGTCCTGCTGGCGTGCGACGTGTGGGAGCATGCGTATTATCTGGACTTCAAGAACGTCCGTCCGAACTACCTGCAGAACTGGCTGGACAAACTCGCGAATTACGAATTCGCCGAGGCACAGCTTTAAGTTTTCGTGACGCTCCGGGCGGGTATCGCCCGTCCGGAGCGGACTTTCAGCCTGGCGCCGCGCCGAGGATCGCGGCAACGTCGCGGTAGCCGCTCAGAACACGGACAATTTGGATCTCGTTTACCGCTGGCCGGTAAACCACGAGGTAGGTGCCAATCGGCCAGAACCGGACGCCGGCGTCTCGCCGGATAAGGTCGTCTCGCACATGTCCCAAACCTGGCTGCTCGGCGAGGCGGTCGAACGCGGCAAACAATCGATCACGCACTCTGAATGCCGCGGCCTCATTATCGGCACCGATGTACTCGACAAGGTCGACGGCATCCCGCCGCGCATCAGGCGACAGGATGTACGAGGTCACGTGACGCGCCGGCGTTCCAGCCGCTCGGTGATATCAGCAAGCACCAGGTCGCCAGAAATCCCCTCCGCTCGATCCAGTTGGGCAAGGCCACTCTCGATGTCCGCGCGAAGCCTACCCATGCGGGATTCCGGCGCCTCTTCTGCCTCGAAAAGCAGTCGCGAACTCGCGCGGACGACTTCACTGGCGCTGGCGTAAAGGCCTGCCTCGACCTGCTCCGCGATCCGCCTTTCCAGGTCTGGGGGGAGCACGACGTTCATTTAATATGTGCTTCCGCTCGCGATCATAACCGCTTCGGGTTCGTAAGCCGAGATATGGTTATGGAACGGCCCGGCCAAATGCCGACGGGAAGGTGCGCTTATTCTCAGCCTCGCGCGCCAAGCATGATCGCGGCGGCGATCTCCTCCCTGACCGCCGGATCACTGATGTCAAGCATGCGCTTTTCAACCATTTCTGGCGCCCTCACCTCCCGCGGGGTGGGCATCGGCACGGCGGGTGAACTCACGGCTACCGAGGCCGGCCGGGCAGTCGGTTGAACCGGCGTCGCATGCTTGGGGGGGCTGTATTTCTTCGTGCGCCGTGACCCGGGGTCCCTCGGCCGCGTCAACCGGCGCGGGCTCGGCTTGCTTTGGCGCCTCCGCTTCGGCGGGCAGTGGCCGCGCGAACGCGAGTTGCGCCTCCGGCCGGCGCTGCATCCGAAGCAGCATCCCCAGTGCCCCCAAAAACATCTTCCCGGCGGCCAGAACCCCTGGGCGAGCCTTGATCATGAGCTGTTCCGCCTGCCCGCGCAGTATCTCCTTCGCGCCGTCCCGCAGCAGATGGTCGTAGACGACACATTGGCCGGCCAACATGGTTTCCACCGGATCGCGCGGATTGAACGCCATGACCGAGCAAACCGCCGTGCTCTGGGCTGCCGCTTTGCGCTCCGGGGATAACCCGGCTTTGTCGGAGACCGCGTCGACCACGCCGCGGAGGAGTTCGGTGAAAATCTGTTCGTAGCCGAAGGCTTGGGTTTGTTGCATCGGGGCGGCCTCGCCAGAGGAAAAAATGGTGGGCGAGGGTTAGTATGACTGACATATCGCGTCAAGGAAGAAGTTCCTGGCGTCCGTCAGTCGTCCTGCGAGGGGTGTTGCACCCCTCGCGCTCCCCGCAGGATTTTCAGACAAGGAAATTTGATCTGATCGTGCTATAATCCGTCCACGGTGCAGCCGGGGACGGCGATGACCGTCAAGGAAATGCGGCCAGCCGGGCAACTGGCTGGCCGTTCCCGTTCACAGAAGGTAGATCGATGCCAACAATAGCTATCGTGGACGGTGTGAAAATCCAGATGTTCTACAACGATCACACACCGCCTCACTTTCATGCTATACTGGGCGGCGACGAAATGCTGGTGACGATCCGCGGCCTTGACGTGATGCGGGGGCCACTACCACCTGCCAAGCTCCGCCGCGTGCTGGATTGGGCGGCAGAACATCAGGGCGAGTTGGCGTTGAACTGGATCAAGTGTCAGGACGATCAGACGCCGGAGAGGATTTGAAAATGCCGAAGGTGCTGGACAACATCATCACCGCTGCCGTTGCCGACCCAATGACTCACACCGTAACGGTGACGTGGGCGAACGGTGTGACGACCATCAATCAGTTCGATCATCTGATGGGCAAGGGCGTCTTTGCTGCCATCGCCGATCCGGCGGTCTTCACACAAGTGCGCGTCGGCGATCGCGGGCGCAGCCTCGAATGGCCCGGCGAGATTGACTTTTGCGCCGATGCTCTCTGGTTCGAAACGCACCCGGCGGAAGCGCCGCAGCAACCGCAGCGCAAGGTTGATACAGCGACACATCACGCGGCACCCTGATTCAACATCTTGTGTCGGCGCTGACCCGGCATAACCCGGTCGGTGCCGCATAAGATGCTATATG
>CALFNB010000208.1 GCA_937902425.1 uncultured Acetobacteraceae bacterium
ACTCTACCTCGCTGACGTCACCTGAGGTTAGCAGTCTCGTGATACGCGCATCATCCTCCTTCAGCGACGCCAAAGCATTGGCCAATCGTGCGTCGCCAACCGACATAAGAGGCAAGGTAGCGAGTTAAGATCGAACGGGAAGAGACAGTCAATGTGCTCTCGGAATATATTTTACCTAGAATATCTTCTCTAAATTTACTAAGGAAGGTTCCCCGCCGATCTCCGATATGTCCCCAACTTCCACCCCTTCGACAAATGCGTGCTCCAGGATACCAAGGGCAATTTCTTTCACCTTGGGTTCATCAGATAGTGGTAGGGCCGATATCAGCTCACTTCCAATCGGCGTTAAGTTGCCTCCATCAATAAACCACGTGCCCTTTGACGGCCTGGCCGTAATGACAATCATTTGATTTCCAATTTTAACATGGCTACGATTGTGCTCGTCAAAATTGAACATGCGTGTGCTGGCTTCCGTGCTAATAGAAACGCTGCTCAGTAGCGAGAACCACCGATGCCATTTTTGCGAATCACTCGGAGGAATGTGGAACCAACCAGGTTCTAGTAAGTATGGTCTGATTTCGTTTAGCGCGCCAACTATTTCTTGATCAAGGATGGCAACCACCTGCAAGGTTCGTCGGGACACGCTACCCGGTTTGCGTATCTCTCCTGCGAGGATTCGGGCCATGAGGTCTGTCAATTCATCAGACGACGCTCTCTCGGCAATGTCCTCGAACATACGCATAAAATCTTCGGATGGCGCGGCGGTCTCTTCAGATTCTGGATTTTGAGCAAAGATGCTGAGTGTCCGTAACGCAATATCCTCTCTGACCCGTTGCGTCGATGCTATTTTGTGTGTCCATCGAACCAATCCTCGATCCACCAGTTCAGGATTTTCTGCTGCAAGCGCACTGGCTGCAGAGGCGAGGGCAGAGGAGATTTCTTTGCGGGCATCGGTATCGCTTCGGACACCCTGGCTCCATCGCTCCAGGTAAGCGACTGGCACGTCTACCGCGCCAGAAATCAATCGTCCGATCGCTTGCTCCAACGGTTTGCCAGCAATCAATCTCAGCAGTCCTCCTTCGGCTGCGTGCCGAAGAGATTGTCCAAATGTCTCGACTGAAGGACTTGCTTTCTCTTCACTTACCATTCACCACCTTTGTGCATACGAGGTCGAGATCGCGAAAGCTCCGGTTGATTGCCAACAATCGAATATATACTCACAAGTCTCCATCATCCGTAATTACTGTAAGGCGGCATAACACATTAAGGTTGTATCGTCACCGCTAGCCGTGAGCATGACATTGACTCCTAAAACCAAACCCCCTTATCCACCTCGTTCATCAACGCCTTCCCCGCCGCGAACCGCCGGCAATTCTCCGCCATGATGTCGTACCGCCGGTCGTTCAAATACGGCCCATGCCCAGCCATGTGCGGCGTCAGCAGAACGTTCGGCATCGTCCACAGCGGATGCTCTGCCGGCAGCGGCTCGATCTCGAACACATCCAGTGCGGCCCCCGCGATTTCCTTCGCGTTCAGCGCGTCCACCAGGTCGTTCAAGCGGGTCGTCATGCCTCGCCCGATATTGATGAAGAACGCCGACCGTTTCATCTTCGCGAACCGCGCCCGATTGAAGAACCCCTCCGTGGCGGGCGTATGCGGCACCGTCAGGATCACGAAATCCGCCCGCGGCAGCAGGTCGTCCAGCGCCTCCGGCTTGTGCAGTTCCGCGACCCCCTCTGGTGCCGTCGTCCGCCGAGCATCCGTCGCCAGCACCTTCACCCCAAACGCCGCCAACAACTTCGCGGTCTCCGCCCCAATCCCGCCGACGCCGACGATCAGAGCGGTCGCCTCCGGCAGATGCACGACGTCGCCGGCTTCTTGCGATGACTTCTTCCACTCGCGGCGCGCCTGCTGAGGGATGAACACATGCAGTCCCCTGGCGAACGCCAGCACGAAAGCCATGATATGCGCACTGATATGATCGTTGAAGATTTCGCGAAAGTTGGTGACGTGCAACGGGTGCTCGACCAACTCGGGGTAGTAATACCCCGCTGGCGGCGCGATCTGCGGCGCCTGCAGCCAGCGCAACTTCGTGGATTTCGCCAGCAACCCGGCCGGCAGCCGGCCGAACGCGGCATCGGCGTCGACGATCTCCCGCACGGCGGCCGCCTCGTCTTCCACCAGCACGATGCGTGCTTCGGGGACCTCGGCGGCCAGTTTGGCGGCCCAGGCACGATACACCTCGTTCTGCGGCGGCAGCATGACGAATTTGAACGCGTTCGCGCCTGACATGGAACGTCCTCCGATGACCTCGCGGGCCTGACCCGGGAGCCCGCCGAGTCTGACGCGTGACACGGGTTCAATCAATGGCCGCCCAAACGAGGCAACGACCACCGGCCATGCCAACGCGGCCGGTTTCCCGGCGTGATCGCCAGCGTCGGCCCATTTCCGGCCAGCGCGGTACCAGCAGGCGGCGGGACTGATCGGATTACTCGGGCAGATCGGGTTCGCCATGATCCCCCTGCCGCGTTGACGCCAATCATGTTGCAGTGCATCATGCTTGCCGGTTTCGGTCCGATCCGCTAGCTACACGGCGCTTCCGGGCCGGCCCGCGGATGGGTGAGCGGCCCCATGGTCAATGCACTTGTGTCAGCATGGCGCGCCGCGTGGTGCGTCTCGAAAGGATTGCCTCATGGCCCGCAACAAAATCGCGCTGATCGGCGCCGGTAACATCGGCGGCACGCTCGCCCACCTCATCGGCCTCAAGGAACTGGGCGATGTCGTCCTGTTCGACGTGTTTGGCGGAGTGGCGGCCGGCAAAGCGCTCGACATCATGCAGTCCGGGCCGGTGGACGGGTTCGACTCGCTGATGACCGGCGGCTCCGACTACGCCGCGATCAAGGGCGCGGATGTCGTCATCGTCACCGCCGGGTTTCCGCGCACGCCGGGCATGTCGCGCGACGACCTGATCGGCAAGAACGCCGGAGTAATCGCCCAGGTGGCCGAGGGGATCAAAACCCATTGCCCCGAGGCGTTCGTGATCTGCATCACCAACCCGCTCGACGCGATGGTCTGGGTGATGAAGGAAAAGTCGGGACTTCCCGCCAACCGAGTCGTCGGCATGGCGGGCGTGTTGGACAGCAGCCGCTTCCAGTTGTTCCTGGCGCGGGAATTCGGCGTGTCGGTGGAGGACGTGCGAGCCTTCGTGCTCGGCGGCCATGGTGACACGATGGTACCGCTGATCCGTTACTCGGCCGTCGCGGGCATTCCGGTGCCGGACCTGATCAAGATGGGCTGGACGACGCAGGCGAAGATCGACGCGATCGTGGAGCGGACGGCGAACGGCGGCGGCGAAATCGTCAAGCTGCTCGAACGAGGCAGTGCGTTCTACGCGCCCGCCGCCTCGGCGATCGCGATGGCGGAGGCGTTCCTGAAGGACAAGAAGCGCGTGCTGTCCTGCGCCGCGTGGCTGACCGGCCAGTACGGCATGAACGAGCTGTATGTCGGCGTGCCGGTGGTGATCGGCGCCGGCGGCGTGGAGAAAATCGTCGAGATCGAACTGAACTCTCAGGAAAAGGCCGCGTTTGAAAAGTCATGCGCGGCGGTGCGGGAGCTGGTGGACGCCGCGAAAAAACTGATCGGATGACCTGATGAACATCCCAGATCGGCGGAGCCGATGAACATCCCAGATCGGCGGAGCCGATGAATATCCACGAATACCAGGCCAAGGAGTTGCTGAAACGCCATGGCGTGGCGGTTCTGGGTGGATATGTCGCGTGGACGGTGGACGAGGCCGTCGCGGGCGCTGGGAAGCTCCCCGGTCCGGTGTACGTGGTGAAGTCGCAGATCCATGCTGGCGGGCGAGGCGCCGGGCGGTTCGCGGACGATCCGAGCGGCAAGGGTGGCGTGCGCGTCACCCACTCCATTGAGGAAGTTCGCACCGCGGCGGACGCGATGATCGGGCATGTGCTGGTGACGAAGCAGACCGGCCCGGCCGGCCGGCCGGTGCATCGGGTCTATGTCGAGGCCGGCTGCGAAATCGCCCGCGAGCTGTATTTCTCGCTGTTGGTCGATCGGGCGAGCGGGTGGGTCACGCTGGTCGCCTCGACCGAAGGCGGCATGGAGATCGAGGAGGTCGCGACCCATCATCCGGAAAAGATCCTCCGGGTCGCGATCGATCCCACGACCCGGCTGTCCGGCCATCACGTGCGGCGGCTGACCTTCGGTCTGGGCCTCGCGGGTGAGCAGGCGCGGTCATTTGGTAAAATCGTGAACGGATTGTACGCGGCGTTCACCAGCCTCGACTGTTCGATTATCGAGATCAACCCGCTGGTCATAACCAAAGCCGACGCGGTGGTCGCGCTCGACGCCAAGATCTGCTTCGACGACAACGGGCTGTTCCGCCATCCGGAACTGGAGAAACTGCGGGACGAGGCGGAAGAAGATCCGAAAGAACTGGAGGCCGAGAAACACGGCCTGAACTACGTCGCGCTGGACGGCAATATCGGCTGCATGGTGAATGGCGCCGGGCTGGCGATGGCGACGATGGACATCATCAAGCTGTATGGCATGACGCCGGCGAACTTCCTCGACGTGGGCGGAGGTGCGACCAAGGAACGCGTGACGGCCGCGTTCAAGATCATCCTGTCGGACCCGAACGTCGAAGGCATCCTGGTCAACATTTTCGGCGGCATCATGCGGTGCGACGTCATCGCCGAGGGCGTGGTCGCCGCCGCGCGCGATGTGCGGCTGTCGGTGCCTCTGGTGGTGCGGCTGGAAGGGACCAACGTGGAACTCGGCCGCGACATTCTGGCGCGGTCGAACATGCGGATCATCGCGGCCAGCGACCTCGCCGATGCCGCGGAGAAAATCGTCGCGGCCGTGAAAGAGGCAGCCTGACATGGCCATCCTGGTGAACGCCGCGACGAGGGTCATCACGCAAGGTTTCACCGGGGCACAGGGGACCTACCACACGGAACAGGCGATCGCTTACGGCACCAAGGTGACCGGCGGCGTCACGCCGGGGAAAGGCGGCACCACGCATCTGAAACTGCCGGTGTTCGATACGGTGGCCGAAGCCCGCGACAAAGTCGGTGCCGACGCCACGGGGATTTACGTCCCGCCACCGTTCGCCGCCGACGCGATCCTGGAGGCGATCGACGCCGAAATCCCGCTGATCATCTGCATCACCGACGGCATCCCCGTGCTCGACATGGTGAAGGTGAAGCGCGCGCTGTGCGGCTCGAAGTCCCGGCTGATCGGGCCGAACTGTCCCGGCGTCATCACGCCCGACGCCTGTAAGATCGGCATCATGCCTGGGCATATCCACCGGCGGGGCTCGGTCGGGATCGTGTCGCGCTCGGGCACGCTGACCTACGAGGCGGTGGCGCAAACCACCGCGGTCGGGTTGGGCCAGAGTTCCTGCGTCGGGATCGGCGGCGACCCGGTGAAGGGGACCGACTTCATCGAAATTCTTGAGATGTTCCTGGCCGACCCGGAAACGAAACAAATCATCCTGATCGGTGAGATCGGCGGCCAGAGCGAGGCGGAAGCCGCCGATTTCCTGGCGCATAATTCAGTTAAGAAGCCCACCGTCGGATTTATCGCCGGATCGAGTGCTCCCCCTGGGCGGCGGATGGGGCATGCGGGCGCGGTGATCAGTGGCGGCCGCGACACGGCCGCGGCGAAGAAGGAGGCATTGCGCGCCGCGGGTGTCCATGTGTCGGAAAGTCCGGCCACGTTGGGCTCGACAATGATCGAGGTGTTGAAGGGGTAGCGGGTCATGCCCGTCAGGCAGCATCACGCGTCAGGTCCCGGTTTCGCGAAAACTGTTCAGTTCGTTCCCATCTGTTTTGAGTAAATTTCGGCATTTGCTATCGCCCTTGCTGGAATGCGGCCGTCACGAATCAGTGTTATGGTAATCGAAGCCGAACACCATCGCACGGGAACGTCATGGCAACCGACCTCCAGGACCTCGCACGCCGGCTGTTCAAGGCCGCCGAAACCATGTGGACCAATACCGGTCTGCGGCCCGACCAGTACGCCCAGCCGGTTCTGGCGCTGATCGCGCTGCGGCAGATGGAGGCGAAGTTCCTCCAGGTGGATGCCGTGCTGCGCCCGACATTCACGGGCCGCCTGAAGCCGACGCCCGCGCACTATCAGGCCCAGGGCGCGATGTTCGTGCCGGAGATCGCGCGCTTCTCCCGGCTGCTGGCCCTGCCGGGCAACGCCAACCTCGGCGCCGAACTGACCGCCGCGATGGACGCCATCGCCGAGACCAACCCCGATCTGGCCGGCGTCCTGCCGCGAGGCTACGCCGCCATTCCCAACACCGTGCTCGCCGATCTGCTGCGCCTGCTCGCACCTCTGGACGTCGAAGGTGATGCCTACGGACTGATCTTCGAATACTTCATGGGCGAGTTCGCCTCGGCCTTCATGCAGAAGGGTGGCGAGTATTTCACCCCCGCATCGATCGTCAAACTGATCGTGGAGGTGATCGAGCCATTCCACGGCGCCATTCTGGACCCCGCATGCGGCTCGGGCGGCATGTTCGTCCACTCCGCCGAATTCGTCCGCCGCCACCACAAGGCGCCCGACAAGGAGCTGGCTTTATTCGGCGTCGAGAACATGGACGACACGATCCGCCTCTGCCGACTGAACCTCGCGGTGCATGGTCTGTCCGGCGACATCAAGGGTGGCGGCAACACCAACAGCTACTACGACGACCCGCACAAGTTACTGGGCCGTTTCGATTTCGTGATGGCCAATCCGCCGTTCAATCAGAGCGAGGTGGACCGGTCCCGCCTGATGACCGCCACCGGGCAGGTGGACCCGCGCTATCCGCTCGGCCTGCCCACGGTGAACAACGCCAATACGCTGTGGATTAACTTGTTCTACGCGGCGCTGAACGAGACCGGCAGGGCAGGGTTTGTCATGGCGAACAGCGCGAGCGATGCCGGCGGCAGCGAGCGGGAGATCAGGCGGCGTCTGATCGAAACCGGAGCGGTGGACTGCATCGTCGCGGTGGGTCCGAACATGTTCTACACGGTCACGCTGCCGGTGACGTTGTGGTTCCTGGATCGCGGCAAGGCAAAGGGAACGCGCGGGGATCAGGTGCTGTTCCTGGACGCGCGGCATTTGTTTCGGCAGGTGACGCGCGCGCATCGCGTGTTCGATCCGGATCAGATTGAGTTTTTGGCGAATGTCGTCCGTTTATGGCGCGGCGAGGCGACGGAGGATGTCGCTGGCAGTGGTGGCAGGATGACGGTGGCCTTTGCTGACGGACGCTATCGCGACGTGCCGGGCCTCTGCCGGGCGGCCACCCGCGCCGACATCGCCGCGCAGGACTGGAGCCTCAATCCCGGCCGTTACGTCGGCGTGGCACCTGGGCAGGTGGTGGACGTCGCGCGGGTTCGGGGCGTTTGAATCGTGGACTTTTCTGTTGCTCGCATATAGCCAGTTTTCCTCACCGATGGCGTGCGGCATCAGGACAACAATAACACGGATTTCACGGATTAAGGGCACGGATTACAGGGAAAGTGGTGGTGGCCGTGAGCCGTGGTTTCAATCCGCGCCGTCATCGTTCGTCCTGGCGTGCCGAATGGTTGACTCTCTTTTCCGTGTAATCCGGTGCGCCCCGAACGGCGCGATCACCTCGTGGGTGCAAGTCCCACCC
>CALFNB010000209.1 GCA_937902425.1 uncultured Acetobacteraceae bacterium
CGCACGCCGGGATCTGTGCGGGGGGACCGGGGTAACCCGGTTCCCTACCGCGTCAGAGTAAAAACGTAGGGGCGCGTCGAGAAATCGGGAAGAGACATTTCGGCGCGTTGTTGGCGAAACAGTCGCGCGATGCGCTCTATCGCGGCGGCGGGCGAAACCCCGTGGCATGTGCGCGCAGCATCTTGAACTCAGTTTGATACAACTTAGCTACGCGGTCGATCACCGTGAGCGGAATAAGGCCCGATCCAAAAATAAGGTATTCCTGAATCTTTTCGTAAGCAAATATCACAAGCAACTCACCTAACAAGTCTGTAAAACTCCCAGGGAATAACTGTGACTGCATAGAGAGTTTTACAAGAATACCATGCGTATCGTTGACAGGTAAGAACTCGATCCCTCTCATTTTCCCGTCCGAATCCTCTCCGATAAAACCCGATGTTCCGGGAAGCGCTATCTTGCCCTGACTGTGAAACTTGCGAATGGCAAGGATGGCGTCGCGGGAAATCCAGTAAGGAAACCGCTTCTTGTCACCATCTGTGCCAGTTGAATAAATGAAGAACGGATCGAAGGGCTCATCGTAAGGAACTTGGCCTTTTTCCTGCGCCTCGTAAAAGGCCTGCTCCATATAATAGACATCGATGATCCATTCGATCAGGCTGAGACTGTTGTATATCTTCGGGAGATAATTGATCTTTACGCGCAGCAGTGGAAACTTGAACGTCCGGCAAATCGCATCTTTCTTTGCATCTCGGATTTTAGCCGTAGGCGTTTCGTGGCTGGAGCCGTCGAATTCTACCGCAAACTGGGGGATGTATTCCTCGTTCGTTACCAGAAAATCAAAGTGCGCCATTAGAGCATACTTATACAAGTCGTCGGGAATCCCCCTTCCCTCGATTGGGCAAACGTCAGCCATCCTGACTTTCGTGTGAACTTGAAGGCCATAACGGGATGTGACGAGGTTCAGCTCCTTCAGCGTGTCTTCCTCTGACCGGTTGAGCAATCGCTTCATTCCGCGCATTCCATGCTATTTTGGTGACTCGATAGCACTAAAACGAAGTGGACGTCACTAGAAGGCGGAGACGGCCTCGGTTTCGCCCGGCGCGGCTCCGGCTGCGATCAGTATTCGGACGCAAGCATGATGGTGAGGACGCGGACGGTCTGACTCTGGTCGCTCGGCTCGCCTCGTATATTGCCAAGTCATCTGAGAGCCCTCCGTGAGCGGCTGATCGGCGTGTGGCTGCTCGGACTACCTTTTGCAATGGCGACTATCCGGCAATGGACGGATGAGGTCCGTGGGAGAAAGGTTTTCTGCATCGTCTCCTATGTTTTCCTTCCGATTCTGATGTGCAAGGTTTCTTCGTATCCGGGAAAAGCTAGTGCGACGCTGCCAAGCATGTCAGATGCTGCGATTCCTACGCCCGATAGTTCAGTCGCTAGGGCTCGCGCGGCCTCCTGGACAACCTGCGGAGCGGAGAACACATGTTCCACCGTCACATTGTGCGTTGCGCTCCCCGTCCCGAATGCCCGATTGTCCTCCCGCCTTATGCCGTTGAACGGCCAGTCAACCCATTCCCAATTCGCCCAAAGGCACATGAGACCTATCTGGTCCATGAGTCCCATGAATTCCTGGTCGATAGCGCTTACTGAAAAATCGAATTTCACCGGGGCAAGACGTTTAAGTCTTTCTGCGATTTCCTCAATCTTCACGGGAGGTATGAATCTGCGCGAGCGAAATTTTGCGAGTTCAAGTTCAGCATTGGCTGCGCGCTCGTTGGCGGCCGCGACTTGCTTGTTTGATTCTGTTTGCAACTCGGCGGAAAGCCTCCGCGCGCGTCTGGTAAACAGGATTTCACCAGCAACGCCTATTGCGACCAATGCGTCTGAGGCTACGAGACCCCACTTATTTACGAACGAGGAGTCCGAAACACCTGCCGCAAGGCCGACTTCAACCACAAGCCCAACAACAATCATCCAAGCCGAGAAATCTGCCCATCCTTCGAGCGATTCAATTCTTTCAGCAAGGCTTCTGTGGCCTTTGTTCATCTATCGCGGCTCCGGAAGAGGACGCGGACCGGGGCCTATCAGCGCCGTGGTCACGGACATCCTGATTATATTCGCGATATGGTTGTGCAGCCATTTTGGGCTGATTTCATGAACGCTTCCTTTTCTTCGCTGGCGCCTCCGGCTCCGGCTGGACCGGCCGCCAGTCAGCCCGTCTCAGCATCTTCCTATAGCCGTATTTCATGCCAACAGGATGAGATCAACTTTCGAGATTCGCAAGCTCTTGATTTCATGGGGCTGATTTTCCGTCTCAAAACCTACCCCTTATTGGACTTTAGCCAGCGACCCCAAGTTTTCCAGCCGTTTGCATTGCCTCGCCTCGTGATGGTTCAAGGTGCTTATCTCTGACAAATCCAAGCAGAACTGATACGGACCGTATGGGTGAGATGAGCGAACGATGACCGCCGTCACTGAATTTATTATCGGAGCCTTCGACGTTACGTTTTTCATTCGAGCACCTTAAATGACCTAGAAGTGCCGCCACCGACTGCTTCGCAGAGACAATCGGGCTGTAGGCATCGTCGATAAACTCGTCGTCTGAACCAGTTTCGTTATATTGGTTATTGAGGTCTTCGGGTTCCAGTGGCATGCCCTCAAACGGTTCGCGGATCATGTAGCCACGGCCCCAGACCGTGCCGATTAGATTGTCCGCCCCGGCGGAAGCCAGTTTTTTCCGTAGCTTACCGATATAGGTGCCAACGACGCTCATCTCTGGTTCATCCATCCCGCCGTATAGATGGTTCAGGAACGCTTCCTTGGTCAGCACCATGCCCTTGCGTAGCACCAGCAACTCCAGGATGGAATATTCCTTGCCCGTCAGATGCACTTCCTGCCCATCCACGGTGACCTCGCGGCTGTCGAGGTTCAGTTCGATGGCGCCCAAACGCAAAGTCGGCTGGCTGAACCCCTTGCTGCGGCGGGTGATCGCCTGCATCCGTGCCAGCAGTTCTAACTTATCGAAGGGCTTGGTCATGAAGTCATCGGCGCCCAGACCGAGCCCTTTGACCTTGTCCTGTGGCCGTGAAAGGCCGGACAGGATCAGCACCGGTGTATCGTTACGCGCGATCCGCATACGGCGGACCACCTCATACCCCTCCACATCCGGCAGGATCACATCGAGCAGCACGATGTCATATTCATAATGCCGGGTGAGTTCGATCGCCTCTTCGCCGGTTTCGGCGTGCTCAACGACCGCGCCAGCACTTCTCAGCATTAAGGAAATGCCATGGGCTGCGGTCAAATCATCTTCTACAAGCAAGACACGCATCATAATTGCCTTTCAATAGGATCAGCCTGCGTGTCGGGTATATGATGGCTAGAAATTCCTTGCTGGGGAATGAACCTCCTGCACTGCCTGATATTTCGGACCCCAAGCTCTATCATAAAATCATGCAAAGACTCCGTGCCAGAGAATGGCACGCTCTTCGCATGCTTTTGGTATCTTTGAATGAGACCAAAAGCAGAGCCCGCTAGCACGATGTTACGGACTCTGGTTACAGTTGCAGCAACCTCATTTTTGTCATCGGCTAGCATTATACCAAGTGCATGGCATGTCATTGGTTTTGTGAATGCCTTATCGGTGTATCCCGACTCCAATAGCTCGTACTTGACAACGAATTCCGATTCCTTCCAAACAATATCCAAAACCTGACTAGACTCTTCGCTGGAAAGCAGTCTCTGAAATTTTAAAGAATCTTTCCTGTCCGCGTTCGTGTACGTGAATACCCGCTCTCTCAGCAGCTCGATATAATTGCTTGCCATTAGTTGACGAAGCGCCGCCATTCGGAGCGCGGTCACTACCTGATCGTCTGCCCGCTTCTCCAAAGTATGAACCCCATGCTCATCGACTATAAGCCTAGGTGGATGAAACGCCGCCGTTGGTCAACCCTACCCGGTGCGGAAGCAGCCAGCCATTATGAGATTCCATTGTGGAAATCCCACAAGCGATAGCCATTTTTGATATGCACATAGTAAATCATATGCTGATTTATGTAATGGCAGACAACTTAGATAGAAAAGTAGTCTTCCCGCGGAAACTCGGGACAGGAGCAACGCGTTATGGAACATTTCGGCTATTGCCTGATCATCGGCGGCTATTTGATCCTATGGCTCTCTCATTTATAGCAAACCCAAGGTACCACATGGTCTCGGCCCGCGAGGTCAGCAAGGCCGTCGAATAACTTATCCTTTGTCGGACGGCGTGCGGTCGCCGACGTGCTTCTCGCCGACGCTATGAAGTCCAACAAATGACCCTTTGCTGGACAGTTACAAAAATGCAACAATCGAGAGATTCAATCCCGCCTTCGCCCGCTCCGAAATGACGTTGGTATCAACGGATCATCACTGTTCGAGCCAATCATGGTCCGTGCCGCGGCAATCCGGCGGACAGCTTTCGACAGCGGACCCTCGCGGGGGAATTTCGAGATCGGCCCTGTGATCCGAGCCAAGAAGACGCCGGGCGAGGGTGACCAGATTTTCTCGTGGGGGAGTCTCCTGACGCGCGACCGCGGCACGCGGCAACTCACGGGCTTCTTCTTCAAGCGACCGCCGATGCGTCGCGGCGCTGGCCTTGAGGCGGCTGAACAGCACGGCATCGACATTTTTGATCAGCACGCTGGCCATACAAGCCTACCTTCTTGGCTCTGTCACAAAATCATAGCAGAGGTTCGCGCATCAGTCAGGGTGCGTGGACAGTGAGGAAACCTCGGCTGGAAATCGGCCCGCCGACGGGTTACGTGTAACGCATGGACGCCCGCGCAACCCACCGCGACCGTGTTGCCCGTTACCGTGCCGCTCAGAGGGAGCCCGGATTGCGACCTGTCGTCCCATGGCTGCCTGACATCAACGACTCTGGCTATCGGGCGCGCCTCGCTGAGGAGTGCCGGCGCCTTGCCCACCTTACGCCCGAAGAAGACGCCGTCGCGGCGGATTTCGCGGTTCTGTCCGGGCGGACTCTGGGCTGGCGGTAGCATCCGCCTGGCCATCGCGGGCCAGTCAACCGTTGAATTACGCCCCCATGAGGCTCAGATTGTTCCTGTCAACGGACAGCCAACGATGAAAACCACGATAGACATCGACGAAGATCTGATGGCGCGCGCCCAGGGCGCCTGTGGCACGCGCACGCACAAAGCCACGATAGAGGAAGCGCTGCGGACTCTCATTCGCTTGCGGGAGCAGGAGGAAATCCTCGGCCTGGCTGGCAAGGTCCGCTGGGAAGGCAATCTCGATGAGACCCGGCTCGATCGCACCACCGAGTGATCCTGGTCGATAGCACCGCGATTTCGATCCTATGGAGCGGTACCTCGGCCTGGCCGTGATCCATCCTTGAAGGATCGAGCCGGAGCCTCCGCCCGCTTTACCGCCCCTGAAACACCGGCTTCCGCTTCTCCACGAACGACCGTGTCGCTTCCTTGAAGTCCTCGCTGTTCTCCGCCTCGCGCTGCATCGCATCCATGCGTGCCTCGTCGCGTTGCGCGCGCTCCAGCCCCAGTTGGTTGATGAAGAACTTCGACGCGCGGATCGACAATGGCGCGTTCGCCGCCAGCGTTTCCGCGTAAGCGACCGTGACCGCCTCCAGGTCTTCCGCGTCCAGCACGCGATTGATCAGCCCGACCCGCAGCGCCTCATCCGCCTTCAACCGCCGCGCCGAGAACATGATGTCTTTGGCGACGCTCGGCCCGACCAGATCGACCAGCGACTTCAGCCCTTCCGGCGCATACGCGATGCCGCGCAACGCCGCCGGCACGCTGAACTGGGCGTCGGACGAGGCGAAGCGCAAATCGGCGTTCAGCGCCATGCCCAGGCCGCCGCCGAGGCAGTAGCCGTGGATCATGGCGATCAGCGGCTTTTCCAGGTTCAGCATCCCGTGCCGCAGTTTGCCCGGTGCCTCTCGCGCCAATCGCGCGGCTTCGGCGTTGGCGCGCGTCTTGTCGAAGCTCTTGATATCGCCGCCGGAGATGAACGCTTTCCGGCCGGCGCCGCGCATGATCACGACCTTGATCGCGGGGTCGGCCGCGTAGGCTTCAATCACGCTCAGCGCGTCCTCGGACATGCCGGGCGAGAGGGCGTTAAGCTTGCTGGGATTGTCCCAGATCAGCCAGCCGATGGGCCCCTTCGCTTCCGCGCCGATCAGTCCGGATGTCAGGTGCATCGCCATGAGGTGCCCTCTGGTGGGTTCGAGCCGCGAACGTTCGCGCCTCAATACGGCGAGCCGCCACCGTCTTCAATGTGCCGGAACTCCCCGGAAAGCCGCGGCGGATCCGTGCGCAATGGTCATTCGCGCCCACGCGAACGAAACCCAGATGACATCCCCGGTCCGCGGACGCACAATCCGCGAGACGGCGTGGCGCGGAACCGGGTCGCACCGGCCCGCCGCGGCGCGAACGACCCGATTGGCCAAATGAACATCATTCCGGAAACCTGACGCATGAAGTTGGCGCCGCCAAGGCTGGTGCTCGCCGGAGCAGTCGCGCTGTTGCTCACATCGTGCGAGCGGCCGGCCGCGCCGGTCATCGCTCCCACGCCGACGCCGCCTCCGCCCCCGGTCGTCCATCGGCCGGTGGCTTCAGCCTGGAGCTTTCACGCCGGCGACGTTTGCACCGCGACCGCCGGCGGTGGCGGCCTCGCGCTGGATGTGGCCGCGTCGCGTGACACGCTGGAACTGGTCGTTCGCATGCTGAGAGGCGCGGCGATGCCGGCCAGCCGGTCCGTCGCGATTACCTTTGCCGGGGCGTCGGGCGCGTGGACCATGACCGGCCACAATGCCGCATCGCACCGGGTGATCGCGTCGCAGCCGATGACCGAGGACCAGGCCGGCCGGGTCCTGATCCTGCTGGGAGGCGGCATCGTCAAGGTGGGGAACCGAAGCGACAGCGTGCCGGAATTGCGAATCCCGAACAGCGGCACCCCCGGACGCGACTGGTTTGAATGCGTGCGGCGACAATTGTTTCCCTGATCGCCACATCGTCCGAAGCACCTCCTGGGCTGGACATGGTTTTCTTCACTTCCGTTAACGATTCATTAACCAATTGGTGGCCTCATTAACCTTCCCGTAACGGCTGGAAACCGAACTGTCGCGCGGGTGGAGGCCGAACATGAGCCACGATGACGCTCGCCCGTTGATCGGGAAGTTCTTTCACCGCCTCGGTTTGGCCGGGGTTGTGGCACTGGCCCTCTCGCTTCCCGCCGTCTGGCTCGCCTGGGAAGGCGCCGAAGCCCAGGCGAAGGCTGCTGTGCTGGCGGAGACGGCATCGGCGCGGGCGCGGGACGCACTGCGCGATATGTTCGCCCGGTTCGAGAGGGCGACCGCATGGCTGCGGGCGCAGGACCTGCAAGGTGACACGGTTTCCCTCACCGGCCGCCTGTTGCGCGTGGAACCGCTGGTGGCACCGGCCGCCGGCCTGGTGGTGATCAACAACCGCGGCTTGTTCGTGGCGTCGTCCTCGGTCGGAGCAGCCGCCGTCGGTACACCGGTCTGGTGGTACCGTGCTCTCCCCCTCGCGCAAACCCGCCAGGCCGTCGTTGTTGGCTGCGGAACAGCTTCGCCTGATGTGTCGGGCTGGGTATTGGCGCGCGGCATAGAGGGCGCGCAGGACGGTTTCGCCGGCGAAGTGGGCAGCACCCTGCCGGCGGTGGCGCTGCGGGCGCTGGCCGGCCCGAGCGGGAACACCACCAGCGTGCTGGATTACGCGCTGCGTGACCAGGACGGATGCGAGTTATCGCACGCCGGCGCCGCGGCGATGCCCGCGGTCTCGGGCGCGGCCCTGGTTCGACTGTATCGGGCGTTGCTGCCCGCGCGTTGGTTCATGCCGGAGCCTACGATAGCGACCATCAAAGCCGGAAACCTGACCTGGACCGGCACGATCAGCCCGGAGGCCGCGCTCTCGCTGCGGGATACGGAGATCCAGCTTCATGCCAGGATCGTCCTCGGCCTGATGATCGCGTTTGCCATCCTGACAACGCTGATGATCGTCGGGCGGCTGACCAATCGGCCGCGATCGGGCATCACCGAAGCGATCCCCATGGCCGCCGAGACCGTTGGGCCCGAAATGGAGGACCTGCGTCGAAAGCTCGATGAGATGGTGGGGGAGCGAGATCGTGTACTCGCCACGATCGGTCATGACGTGCGCACCCCGATGAACTCCATCCTGGGGATCTGCGCCCTGTTGCTGGACGGCGACCTCGACGAGGCGCAGCGCAAATGGTTGTGGCGCATCCGGGCAAGCTGTGAGGCGCTGCTCGCCATGCTCAACGGCATGCTGGAAATCGCCGCCGCCGGCGTGGACAGTGCCGAGATCCACCGCGAACCGATCGACGTCGCGAGCCTCATGGAGGAAGTCGCCGAGGTACTGCGGCCGCAGGCGGAAGACAAGGGTCTCGATCTGCTGGTCGACGTGGATGCAAGCGTACTGGGCTCATGGAATACGGATTCGACCCGGCTGCGCCAGGTTTTGTTCAACCTCTGCGGCAACGCGATCAAATATACCGTGACCGGTTCGGTCGAGATCCGGGCGCTGACGGAACGTGATAAGGCGGGACACGACCTGCTGCGGCTGCGGGTCTCGGACACCGGCCCCGGCATCGCCGCGGACGAGCGCGACGTCATCTTCGAGCAGTTCCGTCGCGGCCGCGACGAAATCTCCCGCGGGCAGGACGGCCTCGGACTGGGCCTGGCGCTCTGTCGCGAAATCGCCACCCTGTTGGGCGGCAGCCTGTCGCTTGATAGCGTGGAAGACGTCGGCAGCGTCTTCACCTTCGAGATACCGATTGAACGCTGCCTGTCATTGGGGGCGGCCGATGGTCCGCTGGCTGGACGTACCGCCCTCGTGGTCGGTCTGTCGGAGGGCGTGCGCCGCCGGGTTGCCTCACACCTCGAAAGTATCGGGTTCAATGTCGAAACCGCCGGGGATGGCTTCATGGCGATCGGGCTGGCGGAGCGGATGGCCTACCAGCACGGGACACTGGACCTGGTGGTGCTCGACGCGGCGTTGGTCGGTCTTTCGGCCGACGCGCTGTTGGCGCGGTTCAAGGCGAGCCGGCCGCTGGAGCATCTGCGGACCGTGCTCGTCGCGCACGGATCGGATGCGGTGATGGCGGCGGGGCGCGCCGACGCGATCGTGCCGCATCCCGTGGAGGCGCGCGACCTGGACCATGTGGTCGCCGGCTTTTTTGGCACCCGTTCTCCATTGCGGGAAGTCGATCCGTGCGCTCCGGCGGCACCCAGAGCGCGCGTTCTGGTCGTCGAGGACAATCGCATCGCCCAGGCGCTGTTTGTCGACCAGCTCAATCGCGCCGGGTTTTCAACGTTCTCGGCAAGTAATGGTCGAGAAGCGGTCGAGGCGGCGCGGCGCGGCGGCTTCGACGCGATCCTGATGGACGTGCAAATGCCCGAGATCGACGGCACGGAAGCCACGCGGCGCATCCGCGCGGACGAACGGCTGCACCGCATCCCGATCATTGGCATGACGGCTCATACCGGCTCGGTCGTGCGCAAGCGCTGCCTCGATGCCGGCATGGACCTGGTGCTGCACAAGCCGGTCGATTTCGCCTCCCTGCCACTGCGGCTGCGCGAGGTCATCGCGGCCTGGCACGCCGCCGCCACGTGCGAAACCGGCAGTGGCACCCAACAGACCGAGAACGCTTTCGAAATTGAAGATGAGTATCTGGAGTCGCTCCTGGCGGAGGTCGGCGTGAAGCGAGCCCGCATCTATGTGACGGCATTTCTCGCCGACACGGCGGTGCATGTGTCGACGATGGCCCAACTTCGTGACGATGGTGAATGGGAGGAGTTGGGACGGCTGGCGCACAGTCTGGCCGGTATCGCGGGTACTCTTGGGGCGATCAGTCTGGCGGATGGGCTGCTCATGCTGGAGGACGCGGCTCGGCTCGCGGATCAGGCGCGGGTCGGTGCCGCGTTGAACGACGTGCGATCGACCTGGGAGAGAACACGCATCATGCTGCGGCCGCGGTTCGAGGCATTGGCGTCCGGGCGGGGCGGCGGAGCGGCGAAGCAGGCGGCGTAGTACCACGCGGCGAAGCGCATGACTTTTGTTCGTGATGCCCCGTCTGACCCGAGCTTCGGGTGCCGCGAACGACGGCAAAGGGTGGAATCGACGTGACAAGCCGTGGCATGGCCGGGGATTGATCAGTCCGAAAGCCCGGTTGTTACTTTCGCCGCGTCTCAACCGGCATGGCCGTCGCGGTGACCCGCGCGCCGCGGGACCGGGCGAGTTCCAGTGCCCGTTTCAGGTCCCGCAAATAAATCGCGGCTTTCTCGCCATTCGCTGGCCGCGGCCGATCGAACAAAGCGTCTTCGGATGTGATCGCGATGATCACATCGGTGCCGAACGGCTCCGCCACCAGCCAGCCGGGATTGTCCGGGCCAGGCTCACCCAGGTTCAGAGTCTCACCCGGCGCGAAGACACGCGGTGGATCGGCGGTAACGTGCTGGCTCGGGTCGGCGAGCTGTGGATACAGATGCTGAACGTTGCCCTGGCGATCGAGGTAATCGACCCGCATCTCGCCCCGAAAGCCGGCCATGGCGAGGCGTGGCCGGATATTCTCATTGTTCACCAGCCATGCCGGATCACCGGCGAGATGCAACGTCAAACGGTCGCCGGACTCGCCGAACGTCTTCGCGAGCGGGCGCAACAGATCCTCCCACGGACAGAAGATCTGATCCACCTGTGTGACCCGTAGCGATGGTGCCGGACTGTTCAGGCCCAGGGCCGAGAGCTTCTGCCGCAGGCTTTCGATCGCGGCCCGGCCGCCGATGCCGGTGATCTGGACGGCGCCATCGCGAACCTCGCCGTCGACGAGCGAGCAGGGCAGGCGCGATACGAATGTGGCGATCTCCGTACGGACCGCCTCCCCCGGCCCCGCCTGAGGCGCGGCGGGTGGAGGTATCGGGGGTGGAATGACCGGCGTGACGGTCGGCGGAGGTGTGGCGATGGGCGGTAAAGCTGTCGGCGGTAACACCGGGGTGGGCTGCATCACCGGCGGCGGGACCGGGTTCACCGGCGTCGTCGGCGGCAAGGTCGGCGTGGTTTGTGGCGGCGTCGTTGTCACCGGCGGAAAGGTGGGAGGGGTCTGTGGTGGTGTCACCGGCGGTAAGGTAGGCGTGGTCTGCGGCGGTAACGTCGTCACCGGTGGAAGGGTCGGTGACGGCGCCGTTGTAACCGGCGGCAAGGTCGGAGCCAGCGGCGGTAAGGTGGGCGCCGGCCTGGCCTCTGGCGCTGGAGACACCGGCGCGGGCGTTGTCGTCGACACCGCGGGCGGTTTGGCCGGCTCGATCGAAGGTGGCGGCGTGCTCGGATTGCCCGCGAGCAGGAAGTAACCAACGCCACCCAGCACCGCCAGGCCCGCGACCCCGGCGCCGATGATGACGGGCAACGCTGACGATTTTTTCGCCCCCCGCGCCGCGTCGCCCGCTCCGCCTCGACCCGTCGTGCCCATTGGAACGGCCGGCGGCGCGATCGATGCCGCCAGCGCCGCCACCGACAGTTCAGCCGGCCTGGAGAGCGTCCCACTTTCGGCTGGCCGCGGTACGGATACCATCGTGGCGTCGCTGTTGTCGGCGGCAACCCGGGCCGCCGGCGTGGGCGCCACCACCGCCTCGTGGATCGCCGCCATGAACTCCGCGGCGGACGCGTAACGATCCTCCGGCCGCTTCGCCATCGCCTTGCGCACCACGGCATCGAACTGCCGCGGCGCGGTGACCGAAATCTGCGACGGCATCGGCGCCTCGGTGTTCAGCGCCTTGTGCATGATCGCCGACATGCTGCCTTCGAACGGCCGCTCCCCGGTCAGCAACTGATACAGCAGCACACCGGAGGAATAGATGTCGGACCGGGCGTCGACCACCTGCCCCATGAACTGCTCGGGCGACATGTAGGCGGGCGTGCCGAGTACGGTCCCCGCCTGGGTCATGCTGGAGCTTTCGATCCGCGCGATGCCAAAATCCGCGATTTTCGCCTGTCCGGATTTGGTCAGCATCAGGTTCGCCGGTTTGATATCGCGGTGCACCACGCCGCGTTCATGACTAAACTGTAGTCCCGCCAGCAGATCCTCCATGATCCGCACGATCCGCGGCAGCGGGAACCGCTCATTCTTGTCGAGCAGGCTCTTCAACGGCGGACCGTCGACGTATTCCATCACGATGTAGGCGAGGTCAGCGGTCTCGCCGTAGTCGAACACCCCGACGATGTTCGGATGGGTCAGCCGTCCGGCGGCCTGTGCCTCGCGGCGGAAGCGGGCGATTTCCTCGGCGGTTTCGTCATCGGCGACCTCGGGCAGGCGTACGGTCTTGATCGCCACGATGCGCTCGATGACCGGATCGAAACCCTCGTAGACGGTCCCCATGGCGCCGCGACCAAGCTGACGCCTGATCTCGTACTTCCCCAGGGATTCGACCGCCGACATACCGTAGGTTCCGCCTTATGCTCTCAGGTCACGCCAGGCTGCGTTGACGCTGAGTTTCTCGCCGCACGTCAAGCCCCCTCGTTCAACGTCAACCGCTCCGCGAACGTCATCCCAGGCACTTCGCCAACGTCATCCAAGGGCCCGTCCCGGGGATCTCCTCCGGCACGGTGCCGCGATGGAAACCGGGGATGACGCCGGTGGAATTGCCCGGACGGAACGAAACGCCAGGCCGTCACATGAACGGCCGATATAACTCCGGATCATAAACCCTTTCAGAGCCGAGACGAAACAGTACTCTGTCCGCCTCCCTCCCCGCCATCGCCGATCACGGCGAACGGCGCCCAAAAGAACGGATGCGCGATTTCGGCCGGCAACTGTCCTGAAGCCGCCCGGTCGAGCAAACTCAATTGCGCCTCCCGCAGCGCGCCCGTGACGCCCTCGGAAGACTTCTCCTTCAGGTCGTTGATGGTCAGCAACACCAGCAGCGCGGCGACCTGATCGCTCACCTCCCAGTGCGTGACCAGCAACGACCGCGCCTTGGCGAAGAAGAACGACCGCGCGAGCCCGGACAGACTTTCGCCCGCCCCTCCCCCCGGTCCGCCCGAGTTGCAGGCCGACAGGATCACCAGGTTGGCGTCGAGATCCAACCCCAGAACCTTCGACGCCGTCAGCAGCGCCCCCTTGGCATCCTGGGCGCCCATCGGCGGCGAGGTGACGATCGCCGCCTCGGTCTGGCATCGCAGGTCTGTCGGCAACAGCGCATGTGCCGCGAAATGCAGGATCCGATAGTCCTTCAGCGGCATTCTGAGGACCGCGTCGGCGGTGAACCCATCACCGGTCAACTCATCGCCCGTCGAAGCGGCGAGCACCGCCCGCGCGCCATCCAGTTCCTTCACCGCTCCAGGTAGCGGCGGAAGCGATGCCAGCAGGCGGCCGCTGTCCCCGCACTGTGCCATCGGGAAACTGCCGGCCGCCTGCGCCACGGTCACCGGGCGGAAGTCACCAAAGCCAAACCACGGCTTCGCCGCCGCCGAGGAATTCGCCACCTTGCGCAAGCTGACGAAATTGGTCGCCGCCGGAACATGCGTGATCGTTGCCTCACGTACCAACCACGGTGCTTCCGCCAGTTTGCCAAGGTCGGCCGGGCCGGTGAGCAACACCTCGAACGGCAGCGACAACAGCGGACCGGTTGGCGCGATCACCAGCGACGACGCGCCCTTCAGCTCCACCGCCACGCCGCCGAGGGTCAGGTCGTACAAGCGCCTGGCGTCAGCGATATCGAAGGTCGGCAATGCGTTGACCTCGGTCTTCTCGATGCCCGCCCGGACCGCTTTCACCAACGGGCCGATCGTGTCGATTCCACCCTCGATTTTCGAAATGGCGATATCGCCATGCCGAAGCGCGAACGCCCAACCGCTGTCTTTACTGAGGAACAAGGCAACGAACGCCTCGCCCGGGTGCAGCGACGCGAACACCGTGCTCGCCGGCACCACGTCTTGCACCAACTGTCCGTAGTTCGGCGACAGCGTGCGACCTCGGCTTCGGCCTGAGCCAGTGCGGCCTGCGTCAGATCGGCCTGCTTCTGCAACTGCGCCACTTCGTCACCGGCGCGCCCGGTGGCCCCCGTTCCAATCGTGTCGAGCGCCCGATAGATCCGATCGGACTCGCGCTGCAGGTCGTCACGCTTGCGCAGCGCCGCGCCAATCTTGAGATCGCGCGCGTTTTCCGCCAGCGACGCGCTCGCTTGCGAGATCTGGTGGCTGGTGATCGTGCCCTGGGCGACCTGAGCCGCCAGAAACATCTCCGCGTGATTCGCGCCAAAGCCGAACGTGCCGCCGCTCGCGTAGGCGTCCAGGCATGGCGCCATGAGATCGGGCGTGGTGCCGGCGTCGATGGCGATCAGAGTGCTCACCGCGCGCCGGCAGTTCGACAAGGCCGCGCTGGTGTCGCCTGACCGCATCAGCATGCCGGCGTGGATCAGCGCCGCTTCAGCGGCCGGTTTGGTGCCCGGCAGAGCGGTCTCGAAGTCATTGTCGGAGCGGCCGAGATCGGTCAAAGCGCGGTTCTGTTCCGCCTCCCTCGCCGCGGTCACGCCGGCGGTCCGAAACACGCGCGCGAACACACTGGGCCAGCCGAGATCGTTGGCCGACGCCACCCGCGCGGCGAAGTTGGTCAGCGCATACGCGTCCGACAGCTTGCCGAGTTCGCGCAACGCGATCGCCCGATAGCGCACGACCTCGATCAGCCCCAGCAGCAACAGCTGGATGGCGGGATCGGTCCCCAGCAATTTGAGGCTCGTCCCAGTGGTGATCCGCGCGTTGATGTCGAAGTGGTTGCGCACCGGCTTCGGCGCGGGCTCGCGGGTTAACGCCTCCGACGGCACCAGCTCGGTGTAGGCGGCCTGCGCGGCTCCGAGCAGAGCTTCGGCAGCCGCCGGCTTCTTCTCATCCAGCATGTGGATGCCGCGGTTAATGCAGCAAGCGGGCCTTCATCGCGCGATTGTCGGCCGAGGCGAGCACGCGTTCGGCCTCGGCGAATCGCGCGTCGGCCTGTGGGAACTGACCCAACGCCGACAATTGCAGGGCGAGCGACATCAACGGCAGCGCCAGCAGCGGACTATCGTTGCCGTGCAGTTTCCGCTGCTCGGAGAGCGCCTCGCGGAAGCGGGATTCCACTTCGGCGGGCCGCCCGGCGAGGTTGGCGCGGGTGCCCTGCGCCATCAACTTGTCGAAATTCCCCGCCTCGCCACCACCCACGCGCGCCGCCGCCTTCTCGCCGCTGTTCCAGTAGTCGGACGGCGCCGGCCTCTCGCAGCCCACGAGCAGGACCAACAGGACGATCAGAGCGCGGAACAAGACTGCCATGTCAGTACACCTCGTCCGACACGAGCGGGAGGAGCAGATCGTCCTGGTCGGTCGGATCGAAGATCGAGCCAATGGCGAAGTTGTTCAGCGGACTGGCGGCCGGGATACCCTGGACCGTCAGCAGCACACAGTTGACCGAGGCGATCGGGCAGCCGTTGATCCGGAATGCCGCGTTGCTGCCGGGCTCGATACGGGAGGTGCCGGCCGCCGCGTCCCCGCCCAGACCACCCACCGTTCCGCTGAGCGCGGCGCCTCCGCCGGGCGCCTGACCGGTCGTGACAGTATCCAAATAAAGTACGTCAACGGTTCCGGCGGCCTTCGCGCCCGCGTTCAGGCCGAGGATGAACCAGGTTTTCGGCGCCACGAGCCCTGACCCGTTTAACGTCACGCCATTGCTCGCGTCGATCCGCACGATACTTGACGTGCCTGTCACGGCAAGCCGGCCGTTCTGAATGACTTGGCCGGTGGCCATGAAGAAGCCGGATTGGGACATGGTACTGGTGGGCAACTGGGTCTTCAGCAACGCGCCGGTTGGGCGGGCCGTGCCGCTCGTTTCGATCTGCGTGCCATCCAGTCCGGTGGCGGTCGCGGACCCGTTGTTCACCACGATGCGCGGGGCACTGAGCAGACCGCCCTGTGTCAACGCGCCGGGGGAGGAGATGGCGATCGAGGAGGCGGAGATGATGCTGCTGGTGTTGGTCAGTGAAAGGCCGCCGGTGTCCGTGATTTCGACGACGCCGGCGTCACTGATGACGAGGCCGGACAGGGTCATGTCTCCGGACAGCGTCACGCCGGTCTGACCGCTGATGGTGCCGGAGGCGGTCAGGCTGCCGTGATCGCCGATCCCGACGGTGCCGGAGGGGCTGACGACGTTCCCCGTGACGGTCATGGCTCCCACGTCGGCGATCGCGGCCCGCGATGCTCAGTGCGCCGGCATCGTCGATCCTGACCGCTCCGGCGGCGCTGGCGATCGTGCCGGGGACGGTCAGGATCGACGATGGTCACACCGGTTTGACCGCTGATCAGGCCCGGGATGCTCAGCGCCCCGAGATTGGCGATCCCCACGCTTCCGCCAGAGCTCACGACGCTGCCTCCGGCGGTGATCGATCCGCTGTCGCTGATGGTCACGCCGGTCAGGCCGCTCACGAGGCCAGAGGTAGTCAGCCCGCCCGAACCGGTGATCCCAACCGCGCCGGCCGAACTGGCGATCGCGCCGGCCACGGTGATATCGGCGGTGCTGGCGATTGTCACACCATTACTTGCCACCAACGTACCGGGATTGCTCAAGGTGCCGGACGTGTTGATCGCGGCCGTGCCGGTGGACGTGACCGTGCCGGCGATCGTCGCGTTGGCCAGGCCGGTGATGGCGACCGCGCCGGCGGCGATCGAGGACGTCGATTCGACAACGAGATTGAGCGTATCGCTCAGTGCGAGCGTGCCGCCCACGACGATCGGGCCGGTTATCGAGAGGGCCTCGCCGTCGTCCAGGATGAAGCTGGCGGCGGTGAAGTTCGTCAGCGTCGCGATCTGATTCGTGCTGGCGGTCGATCCGGTCAGCGACGTGGCACCGGTCGAATGGCCCGACAGGGTGCCGGCGATCAATGTCCCGGTTTCGGTGATTGAGCCGCCGGTCGCGGCCAGGCCGACCGTGCCGGCGCCGCCATCGCTCACCAGACCCGTGATCGCGACATTCGCGCCGGTCAGAGCAATCGCGGCGGCGCTGATGGTGCCGCCAACCGTCAGCGACGCGCTGTCGGTGACCGTCGCCGCGGTGCCGCCATTGACCACGCCGGCGGCCGTCAGGCTGGTGCCGTCGTTCAGCGTGAAGCCGGAGGCCGTAAAGCTGGCAAGCGTCGCCACGTGGTTCGTGAGCGCGGCCGCGCCGGTCAGCGTGGTCGCGCCAGTCGAACTTCCGGACAGCGTGCCCGCGATCAGCGTCCCGGTCTCGTTGATCGTGCCGCCGGAGGCGATCAGGTTGATCGTTCCGGCTCCGCCACCGGTGACCAGGCCAGGGAGCGCGATATTCGATCGACCCGGTCGTTGCGATCAAATCG
>CALFNB010000210.1 GCA_937902425.1 uncultured Acetobacteraceae bacterium
TTGTAGTCTCGGAAGGAAATTCCCGCGCGCGTGCCGATAGTTTTGCAAGTGGCTCTACCGTAATCTGTTTTCCGCCATATTCTCGGATTTCCACCTGTTCGACAAATTGCACGGGCTGAACGACGTGGCACCGGAGCGGGTCACGGCCTTGCTCCAATTGATGCGAATTTCCGACAAAACGGCCTTCGACCACAGGCGCTTCACGCACATTCAATTGTCAACCGGACAGCGCAAGCGCCTTGCCTTGGTCGTTTCGTGTCTCGAAGACAAGGGAGTGTATGTCTTTGATGAAGTGCAGCCGATCAGGACCCAGAGTTTCGTCGCTATTTTTATGAAACGCTGCTGGCGGATCTCAAGGGCCGCGGTAAGACGATCGTGGTGGTATCGCATGACGACCACTATTTCCATGTCGCCGACCGAGTACTGCAAATGAATTATGGCCAACTTGGCGATCAGGTTCATGTTATGGAACAGAGTACCGCGTGACACGGCAAGGACGGCAGCCCGCCAACCCGGCTTCTCAGGATCCTGACCGATGAAGGTAATTCTGGAATGGTTTGCTACGAGGTACAGGAACTTCAAGGCAACCGTACGGCGTCAGGCCGTTTACATAATCCTCGTGCTGTTTCTGTTCAGCATCGCGGGCGTTTATTTTTATGGCACGTTTATTATCTCAATCCACTCAGGCGAACTCGGCGTGCTTTGGCGTCGTCTCGGCGCCGGCACCGTCATCGACACAGTGTATGGTGAGGGCATCCACATCATCCTGCCGTTCAACAAGATGTACATTTACAATGTCCGCAAGCAGCAGTTCAGTGATAACATCGACGCCCTGACCGTGGATGGCCTCACCGTTCACGTGCAGTATTCCGTCCGCTATTTTCTGACTGGTGATACGCTCCCCCTGCTGCACCAACGCGTGGGCCCCGATTTCGTCAGTGTGGTCGTCCGCCCCGAGATACGCTCGGTTATCAGATCCGTGTTTGGCCAGTACAAACCCGAAGACATTTACACCGCGCAGCGAGCCATCCAGGAACGGGTCAGTGAGATGTCAAAAGTACGCCTCGAAGCTCGCTTCATCAGCCTTGATGAGGTGCCGATCGAAGGTATTACCTTACCCACTCGTATCTCCGAAGCCATCGAGAACAAGATGGCATTTCAGCAAACCGAGGGAGAATATATCTACCGCATCGCGATCGCCCAGAAGGAGGCCGAACGCAAGCGCATCGAATCCGCGGGCCTGAAGATCTATAATGACACGCTTGCGCAGAGCCTGACGCCCGAGCTGCTCCACTGGTATGGTATCCAGGCGAGCCTGGAACTGGCGAAGTCGCCGAACAGCAAGACCATCGTCATCGGAGCAGGCAGCGGCGGTCTGCCACTCATTCTGGGGAAGGAATGATGGCGTGAAGCGGCTTGTTTGGTGCGTGGCGGTGCTTGCCGTGCTCGGCTATTTCCTGGCGCCGCAATGGCAGTCCGTGACACGCATGGGGGAACGCCGGTTCGCCGCCCTTGAGCGTCGACCTTCGGTATTCCTGGTGGGAGTCAGTTGGCCCTTCGCCATCAAGCAGGACGGGATGGCCGATGGCCTGCGACTGGCGCAAGACGAAATCAATGCCGGTCGACTGACCGGTGGGCCGCCGATCCGCCTGGTCATGCGCGATGATCAGGATGACTGGGGCGTCGCCAGAAAAATCGCACTGGAATTCGCCGACACCCCCGAGATGAGTGCCGTGGTCGGCTACGACGAGGATAGCGTTGCCATACGAGCTTCGCCGATCTTCGAAGCGGCCCGCCTGTTGCATCTGTGCGTCAACGCCAATGCCCCGGCGATGACAATGCACGACTATAAATACATTATCCGCACCGTACAATCCACCAATCAGATCGCTCAATTTCTCGCCGAATCGACAGCGTCGGTCGGACGGGAGGAGAAATTCGCGATGATCTGGGAGGAAGACGCCTATGGACAGGATCTGGCCTATCAGTATCGCATTGCCCAGGACGCGCTCGGGGGGCAGTCGGTCTACCAGTGGCCCTATCCGACCGAACACACCGACTTCCGGATGCCGGTCAACCAGCTCAGATCGGTTACCGCCGACGTCATCCTGATCTCCGGCCATGACGCCGAGGTCGCGGATTTCCTCGGCAAAGCGCAAGTCGTCGCGTTGACCACGCCGATCCTGGTCGCCAGCGACCTGTCGGCGGAGCTGATTGAGAAAGCCGGAACCGCGATCGCGAAAGCGCGATTTCTGAAACTCTATGACCCCTTGGCGCCGACCGCAAAAAACCAGAAGTTCGTCGCGGCATTCCGGGCGCGCTACGGCAAGGACCCGGACACTTCGGCGGCGCAGGGCTATGATGCTTTGCTGCTCCTGGCGGAAGCGGTTCGCTCCACGGCATCGTTGAATCCACTCGACCTGGCGTTCGCGATCCGCTTTATGCCCGCATGGGAGGGTGCCAACGGCCGATATCAGTTCGACAGTCACGGAGAACTCCGGGACAAGAAACTCCTTCTCATTGATGGTGCCTCGTTGCACCTGACGCCTTCAAACCACGACGGTCCGGGGGATTGAGCGCTCGCCAGCGCCTCCAGAGCGAACATCCGAAGGGCCTTGGACGCGGCTGTAGATGAAGGCGCTATGCGCTCAGCGAACACAACGGCCTTGATCAGGGGAACGATCCACCAGATCGGGCTCGCATCGACAGTGAGCACACGCCGACGGTCGCACACGGCGCGATTTCCTGATTGATCGTTGCGTCATAGGTTCAGTGCCGCCACTCGTATTGGCCTCAGATGCGCGTTACGTCGTCGCAGAATTTTTAGCGTCCGGCTCGCATAAAACATATCATTCGGCACGCTCGGGTGGTAGTGTCCGGGTGCAGTGCTTGCTTATTTCGGCCATGTGGGAGTTATCGAAATGTCTGAAGCCATAACGGAAGGCCCCACGCCGAGTGATGGTAAGACTCCGATCGATCCCGCGGCCCGCGGTATCCGTGTGGCGAGGATTGGCAGGAACCATATCCTCGCCGCCACGGGGGTCGGCCTGGTTCCCATCCCGTTGGTGGATATCGTCGGTGTATTCGGCATCAATCTGGACATGATCAAGAAGCTCTGCGTCGAATACCACGTTCCGTTCCATAAGGACCGTGGCAAGGCAATTCTGACCTCACTGTTGAGCGGACTGTTTCCTGTCGCGGTCGGAGGGCCGGTCTTCAGCCTGCTGAAACTTGTTCCGCTGATTGGCCAGACAGCTGGCGCGGTGGCGTTCCCCGTCCTCGCCGGCGCGACGACCTACGCCGTGCATAAAGTCTTTGTGCAGCATTACGAGGCCGGCGGTACCATTTTAGACTTCAGTCCAGCCAGGTTGAGGAAGCGCTTTTCGGAGTGCTTCTGCGAGGGAAAGAATGTCGCGGCCGATCTGCACAAGAATGATCCGGCGGAGATCACCTGATTTTCGGCGTGAACGACGAATGAAAATATCCGGATAGCCCGGCGGCCGAAACGTTAATGGCACCATGCTGATCGGTTGGTGTTCGCGGGGCCGAGTTCGCACGGAGCAACCTTTCGGCGGCTCGCCGGCGCAGCGCGAACATCGGCACGATGTAAAGCGGCTGGCTGCGTTCCGGCCAAAGGAAGGGGTGACGACGCCGGAGCCACGAGCAGTTCGACCAACGCCTCGTATCGAGCGACTCCGCGTGCCGCGCTGGCATACCGGCTGGTCGTCCATAACTCATGATTGCCGGACGCCCGGATCAGCCGCGCGAAGCGGCCGGCCAGAAAGTCGACCGCCGTCGCGAGATGCCCGTCGGTCTTTCCAATACCGCCGGCCAAGACCAGCCAGTCGTCCCGCGACGAGCAATGGTCGGGAAGAGTTTCCGTCAACAAGATGAGCAAGATTCAGATCACTGATAGCGAGGAGGCGCATGTGCTGTCGCGACAATGGCGGGAAGAAAGCGGCGGGACAAGACCAGAAGCCATGGCGGCCGCTTCGGATCCTCATACAGTACGAGTTCGATGGTTGGTTGTGGAGGCTGAGGATACGCCTCACCTGTCCCGCTGGCGTGGCATGTTGAACCCGGAGGAATTGGTGCGGGCGGACAGCTATCATTTCGCCGCCGATCGGAACATCTACACCGCCGCGCACGCCCTCCTTCGCTCCATGCTGAGCGAGGCAACCGGCATCTCGACAAGGTTGTGGTGCTTCGTGACGGGCGAGTTCGGCAAGCCGGCACTCGCGGCGCATTTTCGCGAATGCAACCTCCACTTCAACATTTCGCACACGCGCGGTCTGGTGGCCTGCGCGATCGCACGCCACGAAGTCGGGGTAGATGTCGAAAGGTCCGACCGAACGATCGATCTCGACATCGCCCGACACTACTTCGCTCCGGAAGAAGTGCACCTCCTGAGGTCGTTTCCGCCAGGTCAGCAAGACCGGGTCTTCTTTCGCTTCTGGTCGCTGAAGGAGGCGTTCATCAAGGCGACCGGCGAGGGACTGAGCCGCCCTCTCGACTCATTCGCCTTTGCCTTCGACCCCGTCCGGATCACGTTCCATCCCGAGCGGGACAAGCGCCCCGGTCGTGACGACCCGGCGGACTGGCAATTTTGGGACTGGCATCCGGCGAACGATTGCGTTGCCGCTGTGGCCGTGCGGTCCGCCGATGCGAGTTCGATCTGGCTTGACGGGAGCCCCGCGCGGGCAGCGGACATCAGGGCGTCATAACAGCAGAACCGCCCGCGTCGGGATGGGGTTGAGCGGGGAAGCAGATCAACGGGGCGTTGGTGCACTCGCTCTAGGGGATGGTAGGCTGCCGTTCACTTTCCTGGCCCAGCCAGTCGATGCCGCACAAACACAACGCAGATCGCCGTCACCACATCCCAAAGATAGCGTTCAAGGTTGAGAACTGGCCGGAATACGAGGCGGGGCTGCGTCGGCGCGGCAGCCTGACCTTATGGATTGAGGACGGTGCACTGCGCCACTGGCAAACCGTGGGACCGGCCGGTCAGGCTCGATATACGGATGCCGCCATCCAGACCACGTTGATGGTTCGCACGGCGTTCAGGCTGCCGTTGCGGCAGACTGAGGGTCTGATGGCATCGGTCATTACGCTGATGGAGCTGACGATCTCAGCACCAGATCACAGCACGATCAGTCGCCGGGCCGTGACGCTGCCGGTGATCCAGCCGGCCTCAGTGCCGCACGGCCCGTTGCATTTATTGATCGACAGCACCGGCCTGCAGGTCTACGGGGCGGGTCAATGGCTGGAGG
>CALFNB010000211.1 GCA_937902425.1 uncultured Acetobacteraceae bacterium
AACCGACCATTGCCCGGGTGGGACTTGCACCCACGAGGTGATCGCGCCGTTCGGGGCGCACCGGAGGACACGGAGCAGAAAAAGATTGGAGCGCTTCGCGCGGCGAATGGTCGAACGCCGACGGGAAGCGCCATTCCCGCGGTTTCCCGCCGCACCGGCGGAACGAGGTCGCGCAGCCGCACCGGACCGGTTTCCCGCGCGATGGTTCCTGGCAAGGCCTCGGACGCATGCGGCACGCCGACGCTCAGTTCGAACACTCGCGGTCCGGCCTCGCGCGCCGTGGACGCGATTGTCACCGCGCCGTCGGTGCCGGCGAGCATGATGCTGGCGGCGACGAACCGGCCGGTGCGCGCGGCCTCCCGGTCGATCGCCGCGATCGCCCGGAACCACTCGCCGGTTTCCCGGAACGTCAGGCCGGAGCGATTGAACAACGACCGGCCGCCGCCGATATCCAGCGCGATGTAGTCGGCGAGGTCGAGTTGTCGCACCGCCTCGGGCCGTTCGTTCACCAACCTGGCGATGACCCCCCGCTCCGGCGGCCAGCGGGGCACGGATGCCGGCTTCGGTCATCACCGGCACGCCAGAGCCGCGGATCACTGGATCAGGTAACGTCAGGTCGCCGATCCGCGTGGTCAGGCCTCCGGTGATCGTATCAACCGTTGCACGTCACTCTGGCTCTGAGTAGGGTCAGGCACGGCGCGGGTGTAGCTCAATGGTAGAGTTCCAGCCTTCCAAGCTGGCCACGAGGGTTCGATTCCCTCCACCCGCTCCAACCGCACCGCTTCGCCGAAACCCGATTACTCAGCGGCCGTGCGCGCTTCGGTCTCGGACGCCGGGAAATTGCACTCCACCGCGATCCCGTCCGGATCCAGATAGAACAGTTGCGTCATGTTCAGCCTGGGCAGCACCCGCTCGTCATACTTGATGTCGTGCGCCCGCAGGGTGGCCTTCATGTCCTTCAGGCCGGTGCATGAGAACGCGATGTGATCGAGCCGCCCGGTTTCCGCCGGGTACGACGGGCCATCGGGGATCACCTTCTGGTGCGACTGGTAGCCCAGCAAATGCACCGTCGGCGTGCCACCGCAATACAGCCAATAGCCCGGGAAGTTCAGCGGCGGGCGGTCGCCGGCCTTCAGGCCAACGATCGTCTCGTAGAACTCCTTGGTCTTCTCCACGTCGCGCGCCTGGATCGTGTAGTGGTTCAGAGATTCCGCTGGCATGTGTGTCCTCCGTCAGAACTGGTTCTCGGCCGGCAGGCCAAGCATGAGCTGGCCCACGGTCTCATAGTGAAGTTGCCGTCCCTGGCCCTGTTGCGCAACCGTGTGAATGTCGCGCAGCCGCCGTTCGAACGGATTTTCTTCAAACACGGCGAACGAGCCGACCATGTGGTAGATCGTGTTGCACACCTCGCGGGAGGACTGGATGGCCCAGGTGGAGGCGAGGCGAATGCGGGCACGCTGCTCGAGGGTCATTTCGCCGTGCTGTTCGATGTTGTCCCAGGCGGAGTCGGCGGCGTGATGCAGCATCAGCCGCGCCGCCAGCCAGCGCGCCTCGCACTGGGCGAACTGCGACTGGACGACGTTATTCTCGCGCATCGGTTTGCTGGCGCCGCGGGCGATCTTGGTGGCGGGCAGCGTCAGAAAGGCATCGATCATGCCGCGGGCAATGCCCAGGCCGACGCCGCCGAACCCGATCGAATACAGTTGGTTGCTGGTGTAACGATAGAGCAGCCCGTCCGCTCGGCGGAACCGCGGATCGTCGCGATGCATCGCGCGTTCCTCCGGGATGAAAAGATCGTTGACGGAGTATTCGTTGCTGGCGGTGCCGCGCAGGCCGAGCGTGTGCCAGATGTCTTTCATTTTGGCGGAGGACTTCGGGAACAGGAAGCTGCGCAGTTCGCCGGTGCCTTTGACGCGGATATGCGCGCCCAGATATGTCGCGTTCTGACTGCCGCTGGCGAACCGCCAGGTGCCGGTGATGCGGAAGCCACCGTCGACCGGGATCGCCTCGTACGGACCGGGCGGGCCCCAGGCGAGAATGCCGTTCTCCGGGCCGAATATTTCGCGGGCGACATGCGGTTCCAGATAGGCGCTGGAGGTCGAGCAGCCGTTGCTCTGACACACCACCCACCCCGTCGAGCCATCCGCCCGCGCGATCGCCTCCGTCACCTGGGCGAAGATCGAGGGCTTCAGTTCCATGCCGCCGACCGAACGAGCCTTCAACATGTGGAAGAACCCGCCCTCGATCAGCGCCGCGACGACGGGTTTGGTGAGTTCGCGGATTTCGTCGTTGGTGTCCCCGGCGGCCGCGAGCATCGGCGCGAGGTCGCGGGCCTTCTGGACCTGGGGATGGACGGTCGTCATCGGCGAGCCTCCTGTTCGTTGCCGCTGGCGCGACGGCGCGACGGTTGGGGGGATTACTCACCGTGCGTAGATGCTGGTCAAGCGGTCGGGTGCCACGTCCCCACGCGGCAGCGCACAACCTCCGGACTGATCTCCGCCGAATTACGGGCTGTGCGTTGAGACTGAAGACCACTACTGTCCGGTTGATCGGTAATGAATTGTCCAAAAGTGACTGGTGCATAAG